>CAZIAJ010000034.1:0-12157 GCA_964537565.1 uncultured Sulfurospirillum sp. | reverse complement strand
ATTATATGCATTTACTCTCTTTTAACTATCCCAACTACAAGGTGGAAGAAGTTTTTTTAATAACCAAATTGATGGACAAAAATTTGTCATTGCCCAAATGAGCAACATCACTATAACAAAGACTTGTAAAACTAAAGCAAGTGTTGTAAATCCCATAAAATAAAACAATATAACTAAACCTAATACTATCGCCGTCATAATTCTTTGAACTCTACTTACACACATATACTACTCCTACATAGAATTTTGTAATATAGTATACATAAAAAAAGATTTAAAAAAGATATGAGGGTGACACTAAAAGCTCACCCTCAAAAAAGTTTAACGTAAAGCTACTAGCTTACGTCGCATATATGCAATTTTACTTTGTAGTGGTAAGTGTTTTGGACAGTTATCTTCACAAGCCAAGAGGCTCATACATCCAAAAATTCCATCATCGTCTCCAACTAGCTCATACCAGTCTTCAATTGTTCTATCATCATGTGGATCAACTTCAAATCTAGCCACTCTGTTAAGTCCAACTGCCCCAATAAAGTTTGGTCGCATCAACTTTGTACCACAACTTGCAACACAAATACCACACTCAATACAACGATCTAACTCAAAAGTATCATCTGCAACTTGAGGCTCTATTGGAGCCTCTAATTTAGCCATATCTGGTTTATGCTGAGTATGAATCCAACTTTCAACTCTTTTACTCATATCATTCATCCAGTTTCCAGTATCAACTGAGAGATCTTTTAAAAGCTTAAAAGCAGGCATTGGGAAAAGCTCCAATACACCATCTTCATAATCTTTGGTAAGAGTTCTACAAGCAAGTTGAGGTTTTCCATTTACCATCATTCCACAACTACCGCAAATCCCCGCACGACAAACAAAATCAAAAGATAGATCAGCATCCATCTCTTCACGAATCTTTGTTAGTGCGATAAATAGTGTCATTCCATCTGTCTCTTCAAGTTTATACTCAGCCATATGTGGCTTAGAAACTTTTGAGTTTGGATTGTATTTCAATGCTCTAATAGTTACTGTTCTACTCATTTCATATCTCCAAGTCTCTCATTTTTAGCTTTGTAGTATGGTTGCAACTCAAATGGCATAAGAGCTTCTTGAATCTCATGTCTATCTTTACCAGCAGCTTCCATCTCTTCACGAATTTTATCTACTTCTTCTTGACGTTTTAAGCTTATTTCATTTTCTATAAGCATACCTTTTGCACCATATCCACGAAATGCTGGAGGCATTTCCATCTTCATGATATCTAAGTCTTCATAAGTTATAGTTGGAAGGGTATCTCCCTTTTTCCAAGAAGTAAGTGTTCTTTTTAACCAATTTGCATCATCACGTTTTAGATAATCTTCTCTATAGTGTGCACCACGACTCTCTGTTCTTTCTCTTGCACCCATAGCAACACAAAGAGCAAGTTTTAACATCATAGGAACTCTATAAGCTTCTTCAAGCTCAGGGTTAGCTGAAAGAGTTTTTGATTTTACTTTTACATCAAGTGATTTTTTATAAAGCTCTTCAAGTCTATCTACAGCTTCATTTAATCCTTCTGCATCACGAAAAATTGCAACTTTATCCCACATAATAGCTTTCATCTCATTTTTGATTTTGAAAACATCATAAGTTCCCTCTTTATCAAGAAGTCCTTTTATATAGTTTGTATGCTCATCAAGTGTAGCTTGAAGAGTTTTTGTGCTAATATCAATATCATTTTCAGCACAATAATCAGCAAAATAGTTACCAACAATCATACCAGCAACAACAGTTTCACTCACTGAGTTACCACCAAGTCTATTAAATCCATGCATATCCCAACATGCAGCTTCTCCACAAGAGAAAAGACCTGAAAGTTTTTGTGATTCACCTGTTGGTTTTGTTCTAATTCCACCCATAGAGTAGTGTTGCATAGGAAGTACTGGAGCCCAACCCTTTGGTCCTTCATCAGCTGGATCTATTCCATTGAATATCTGACAAATTTCTTGAACATCTCTAAGATTTCTCTCAATATGCTCACGCCCTAAAATAGAAATATCTAACCATAAGTGCTCACCATAAGGAGATTTTACACCTTTTCCATTTCTAATATGCTCTAACATTCTTCTTGAAACAACGTCTCTTGAAGCAAGTTCTTTTTTCTCTGGCTCATAATCTGGCATAAATCTATAACCATCAACATCACGTAAAATTCCACCATCACCACGACAACCCTCTGTTAAAAGGATACCAGATGGTACAATTGGAGTTGGGTGAAACTGAACTGCTTCCATATTTCCTAGAGTTGCAACTCCAGTATTTAGTGCGATTGCAGCACCTGTTCCTTCACATACAACAGCATTTGTTGTTTGTTTATAAATTTTACCATATCCACCAGTTGCAATAAGAGTTCCTTTTGCAACATAAGCAGTAATTTCTCCGCTTATAAGATCTCTTACTATCGCACCATAACAACGATTATTTTCATGTATAAGTGCTATTGCTTCTTTTCTATCTTCTATATTTACATTATGCTTTAGTGCTTCATTTGCAACACCAAAAAGCATTGTATGCCCTGTTGCATCTGCTGTATAACAAGTTCTCCATTTTTTAGTACCACCAAAGTCACGAGAATGAATATAACCATGTACTTCATCATCTTCAACTATCGTAGTTCTCTCAGCATTTATAACTGCTTCTCTTGGACCTTTTTTGATTCTTGTCCATGGCACACCCCAACCAGCAAGTTCACGAATTGCTTTTGGTGCAGTTGTAACAAACATACGAGCAACTTCTTGATCACAACCCCAGTCACTTCCCTTTACAGTATCTGCAAAGTGAACATCTTCATTATCACCTCTACTCATCTTTGAGTTACCAAGACTCGCTTGCATACCACCTTGGGCAGCAGCAGAGTGAGAACGCTTAACTGGAATAAGACTTAAAACTGTTGTACTCAAACCTTTTTTTTGCGAAGCAACAGCAGCACGTAATCCTGCAAGTCCTCCACCTATAACTAGTGCATCACAATATTTTACATTCATGCTTTTACCCCAACATTCATATCTGTTATTACCATTGCCGATGGTTGATATCTCTCACCAGCATTATCTGAGTGCGACATTCCTATCTTTATGTACGCAGCCATTGTTGAAAATCCAAGAACTAAAAAGAAAACTGTAATTGCCCACTTTACTTTTTTTAGATTTTTTCTTGTCGCTTTCGCATCACTTCCTTCAAACCATCCCCACTTAACACAAAGACGATAAAGTCCAATTCCTCCGTGAAATTCAACTGATAGAAGAAGAAGTATATAAAATGGCCACATAAGTACCATTCTATCTCCTGATCCATAAGGATCGATAGTTTCTGGTTGAGTCAACATCAAGAAAAGATGAGCTGAACCTAAAAAGAACATTGCGAACCCAGTAATAGCTTGAATAAACCAAAGATTGGTATCTTCATGCTTCATCATTTTCATATGAGTTCTATAAACTTGCCATTGTCTAAAATTCATTGGCAGTTTTCTCATGCCCATAGCGGCATGAACAATAAATACAATAAATACAAAACCTACAACAATTGATACTAGCCAAGGTTTTGATTCATCGAAAAACATACTACCCTCAAAAAACTTAGCTACCGCATACATAGCATCATTGCTTATTAAGATAGTCGATACAAAGAACATATGTCCCCACATAAACAGGCCCATAAATAGCCCTGTCGCACTCTGGACATAATCAAGTTTAGCTGGTAGCCTACTCTTTTTGCCCTCCACAGATTTTCCTAAAAAACCTTCGATAAGGTCACTCACTGTTGCATCCTTTTTGTGGTTTGCTCACGTTTTCACGCGAGTAATTTCAGAAATGATACTACTTTTAGCATTAAATTTAAGTTATGTTATAACTATACATACTTTATCAATATTTGTTTAAGTTTTTTTTACTCTTCTAAGTAAATAAACATATAAAAGTAGTGATACTAAAATCATAAGAATAGATAAACTTTGCCCCATTGTTATCCAGTTTTTATAAATAAATCCTATCTGAACATCAGGTTGTCTCCAAAATTCTGCAATAAATCTAGCTAGAGAGTAGAGTAATCCATAAAGAGCTATTAATTCTCCTGAAAATCTCTTTTTATGCCTATAAAAATAGAGAATAACAAACACAACTATACCTTCTAAAAATGCTTCATAAAGTTGAGAAGGATGTCTTAATACCCCATCAACATAGATACCCCAACTCATTTCTGTGTAACGTCCTATAAGTTCTTGATTTAAAAAGTTTCCAATACGCCCAAATACATAACCAACTGGTACACTCAAAGCAACTAAATCTAAAAGTTCCCAAATATCTGTCTTTTTGTGTCTGTATTTAAAAAGTACCGTAGCAAGTAAAAAACCAATTATAGCCCCATGATAACTCATACCACGAATCCCTACAAACTCTCCATTATTGAATGGATTAAATATCTGCCAAGGTTGAGTTAAATAATAAAAAGTATTAGAATCATAAAAAAGTATATATCCTATCCTAGCACCTAAAATTACTCCAATTTCAATCCATATAAAATAGTTATCAAGAAGTGTATCCGTTATAGGAAGTTTATCTTTTTTCATCAACCACTTGGCTGTACCTAGAGCAGTAAGTAGTGCTAAAACATACATAATTCCATACCAATGAACTGATACAAATCCTAAATCAAAAGCAACTGGATTAAAGTTACTATATATATTATTCCAAAATTCCATAAACTACCTTGTTAATTATTATTATTTTTTGACATCTCTTCAATATGCATAAGTCTTTTCTCTATCGGTGGGTGAGAAGCAAAAAATGTTTCTAAAAAACCGATGATTCCAAAAGCTTGCATATCATTTTTGAGTTTTAACTGTTCAGCTGGAATTTTTCCTAGTTTTGCAAGTGCAAAGTAAATACCATTTATGCCACTTAACTTTACTGCACCCTCGTCTGCTTTATACTCTCTATATCTACTAAACCACATCAAAATTGCAGTTGCAAATAGTGAAAAAAACATCTCTAGAGCAAAACTAATAGCATAATAACTCATAAAATTTGTATTACCATTTCTATCTTTTGCTAAGATATTTGCTAAAAGTCTTGAAACAAAAATCACAAATGTATTTAAAACACCTTGCATCAGTGTCATGGTAACCATATCACCATTTTTTATATGGCTTATCTCATGAGCTAATACACCCTCTATCTCATCTCTACTCATAAGCTCAATCAGACCTGAGCTTACAGCTACTAAAGCATTGTTTCTATCCCAACCAGTTGCAAAAGCATTTGGTGGAGCATCAAATATCCCAACTTCTGGCATCTTTAAACCTGCATCATAAGAGAGTCTATCTATTGTTTTTAAGAGCCAAGATTCAAATTCATCTCTTGGCTTCTTTATAACTTTAACTCCCATACCCCTTATAGCCATAGTTTTTGAAAGTAAAAGTGATATAAAACTACCACCAAATCCAAAAAGTGCTGCAAACATAAAAAGTCCACTTGTACTACTTGGATCTAAATGTATACCAAAAAATGCTCCTAAAATAAAAAGTATAAAATAGAGTGAAGCCATAACAGCTAAGTTCATTACTATTAACATAACAACTGCCATATTAAACCCCTAGTTTTTCTCTTATTGTAGCATGAGTTTATAAATAAAAATGCAACTAAAGTTCTATTTTATAACATCCAAATTTGGCTCTTTTGCATGTTTTAGTAAGATATATACTACCAAAGCAAATACGACTAACATAAAAACAGTAAAATATACTGGTATATATTTTAAAATTACAAAAGTAACTA
Organism: uncultured Sulfurospirillum sp.; assembly: GCA_964537565.1. Taxonomy (GTDB): domain Bacteria; phylum Campylobacterota; class Campylobacteria; order Campylobacterales; family Sulfurospirillaceae; genus Sulfurospirillum_A. The sequence goes on along the minus strand of CAZIAJ010000034.1, from coordinate 6,347 downwards.
TAAGTATAGATAGAAGTGTAGGTGCTTCATTGTACGCCCTAAAGAACTTTCCACTCTTTTTACATGTAGAGTTCAAAAGCTGTTTTCTGTATATTTCCATAGAGTAACTATATGCAACTAAAACTACTATTAAAAACAGTTTAGCATATATCCAAGGTTCAGTTTTAAAATACTCAAAATTTAGTACCAGCATAAAAGTTCCGCTTATAATGGTTGCCCACATTGCCGGAACATTTATATATTTGTAAAGCTTATACTCTTGAATTTTTACTACTTCAACAAACTGAGGTTTATCCATATGCTCTACATGATAAACAAAAAGACGAGGCAGATAAAACAAAGCTGCCATCCAAGATATAAATGACATAATATGAAAAATCAATATATATACATAATAATCCACTATTTCTCCTTCAGTGCTTCTGCTATAAGCTCAACTGGGTTTTTAAATACTGCTTCTACTTTTGAAAGGTGCATAGAGTTTCCTATCTGCATACGGCAAGCACTACACTCTGCACTTACTATATCAGCTTTTGTTTCTTGTATCATGGCAGCTTTTGGAAGACCTGCTGCTACTACAAAATCATACTTTTCTACTTGAAGAGTTACTCCTCCAAAACCACAACATCGATTTGGATCGCTCATCTCTTTTAGCATATAGTTTTGGCTTATTAAATCACGTGGTTCTTTATAAATCCCTTGCATTTTTCTTGCATGACATGGGTCATGATATGTTACAAGAGCATCTAATCTTTTTTTACTTTTTAGTATCTCTTGAAGTTTTGTATTTTTTGCTAGATACTCTGTTGCCATGTGTATTTTTGGTTTTATAGCAACTGCTCGCTCTTTCCATTCAGGTTGGTCATGAAAAAAGTGTACATAATCCTCTTTTATCATAGCACTACAAGTTGCCTCAGGAATAATAATAGCATCAAGCTCATCTTGAAAACTCTCTATATACTCTATGTTAAACTTTGCCAATGTATCTACACTATCAAAATCACCTGTAAAATACGAAGGTGCTCCACAACACTTTTGCTGTTTTATTAGATACGCGTCTATCTCTAAAACTTTTAAAATCTCAAGTAAAGATTTACCGATATCTGTGTACATATAGTTACCAAGGCAGCCTATAAAAATCCCAACTTTACCTTTTCCACCATGCTTAATTACATCAGGGTGAGAGTTTAAAAAACTCTTTTTTGCTAAACTTGGGAATAGTCTATCATACTTGATAAGAGGAAAATTTCGTAAAAACATTGACTTACGTTTATCATCTTTTTTAAATGCACAAGTTTGAAAAACAAAACCAAATTTTGCAGCTATATCCATGATTTTTCTATTTCTTAGAAGGAAAAATGCTAGCTTTTTATACCAAGCTAGACCATATTTTTTTCTTATGTCATTTCTTACTTGCTCTATAAGCATATCTACTGGCAAATCATTTGGGCAAACATCAACACAGTTAGTACATAAAAAACAGCTCTCAAAAATATCTTTTACATTTTTATCAAGCTCCAAGTGACCTTGTTTATATGCTCCAAGAAGTTCCAAGAAACCTCTAGGACTTGTTACCTCATCAGGATTTACATTGTGTATTGTACAAGTTGGTATACACTTACCACACTTAATACAACCATCACTTACCTTGGTAAAATCAAAAGTATCTAACATTTGCACTGTCCCTTTTTTATCGAACAAGTACAATAAAAATTCCTCGCGACTGAAGCACGAACTAAAGTTCTGTATTTCATTTATACTGTCTTTGAAAATCTACGTTTTGATTCAGGTATTTTTTGTAAATATGCATCAAAAGGCATAACTATATTTCTTATAAGAAGTGTTCCTGTTGCATGTACCAAAATCTTATCTGAGTGAACTTCTATTAATCCTTCCTCTTCAAAAACTTTTAGTTTCTCTAATGCATCACTAAAGTACTCTTTAAAAACTATACCAAATTCTTTCTCTATACTTGTGATATTAAGCTTAAAGTTACTCATCATCTCCATAATAACTGCTTTTCTAAGAACATCATCATCACTCAAAGTCAATCCTCTATGTACAGGTAGATGTCCAGTATCTAAAAGTGCTTCATACTCTTTCATATCTTTTACATTTTGCACATAATGATGAACTCCATCACCAATACTAGTAAGTCCAATACCCACTAAATCTGCTCCACCTTTAGTAGTATAGCCTTGGAAGTTCCTATGAAGCTCACCTTTTTCTATAGCTAAAAAAAGCTCATCATCAGGTTTTGCAAAGTGATCCATGCCAATCATACGAAGTCCATTTGAAGTTAAGTAATCAATAGTATATTTTAAAATTGTAAGTTTTTCACTTGGATGCGGAAGAGTTGTCTCATCTATCTTTCTCATAGTCTTTTTCATCCAAGGCACATGAGCATAGTTAAAGACTGCAAATCTATCAGTATCTAGTTTAAGTGCCATCTCTAAAGTCTTTCTAAAAGTCTCTATTGTTTGAAATGGTAAACCATAAATCAAATCCATATTGACCGATTTTATCCCAGCACGTCGCACCATCTTAACTGCATTATCAGTTACCTCAAATGGCTGAATTCTATGTATAGTTTTTTGTACTTTTGCATCAAAGTCTTGAACACCAAAACTAACACGGTTAAAACCATGCCCTACTAAAACATCGGTCTGCTCTTGATTTAAAAACCGAGGGTCAATCTCGCAACTTATCTCAGCTTCACTACTCCAGTTTTTAAAATACTTTTTTATAAGCTTTATGATTCGGTTCAGTTGTTCAGCACTAAAAAAAGTTGGAGTTCCTCCACCAAAGTGCATCTGTAAAACTTCTCTAGAAGTATCAAGATGCTTTGAAAGTATCTCAAGCTCTTTTGCTAAGTAACCAATATAACGCTCTTTTTTATCTTCTTTAGATGTAAATACTACATTACAGCCACAAAAGTAACAAGCACTTCTACAAAAAGGTAGATGAAAATACAGAGATAGTTTTCTTCTACTATCTTGATTTTCAAGTATATCTATATAGGTTTTTTCAGTAAAGCTTTCACTAAACTCTGGAGCTGTTGGATAACTCGTATATCTTGGTCCTGGTTTTGAGTACTTTGTAAACTTTTCAAAGTCAAGGGTATCTTTATTCAATCTATTTTCCTTATCTTGCTACTACATGTAAATCTTTAAAATTCAAAAAAAGATTTGGATGTTCTGCTTTTATTTTTGTTATTAGTTTATCTAAATCAACATTTATGATTTTTGTATCTTTATCTTCTTGTGTCGCCATACTTTTTATCTCATCCATTGCAACTGCCCATACATCTTGAAAGTCTATCGGTATGTTTTGCCAGATAGTCTTCTCTAGTTTTAAGTTAAAATTCTCTTCTTGAGTTGCCCTAAAGTTTTCTACTATTTTATTGACAGAGTTTATCGACATCATGGTGTGAAGTTTTTGATTTTCATCAACTACAAACCAAGGCTCATTTGCACTCCAACTTCCACTTTTTAGACTTAGCTTTTTTACTTCAGGATTGTCTGTATTTTCTATCTCAATTACAGTTTTATCTCCATCTAAGCCAATATCTTTTGATATGACATTTATCATATCAAATACACTTAACTCATTAGCCATTTATACCCTTTTGCTCTTCTAACCAAACCATCACACCTTTTTGTGCATGAAGTCTATTTTCAGCCTCATCAAAAACTATATCAGCATAATGCTCTAGTACTTCATCACTAACTTCATAACCACGATAAGCTGGTAAACAATGTAAAAATATAGCATCATCTTTTGCTAAACTCATCATGTCCATATCGACCATGTAACCTGCAAACTCTTTTACTTTTGCCTCTTTTTCATCTTCTTGACCCATAGATATCCAAGTATCGGTCGTAACAACATCTGCTCCACGTACTGCCTCTCTTGGGTCATTCATGTAAGTTATCTTTGCTCCACTTATATCTGAAAGTTCTTTAGCATCATCTATAATCTCTTGCCAAGGTTCACGTCCTTTGGGAGTTGCTATACGAAGCTCAAAACCAAGTTTTCCAGCAAGCATCATCCAAGAGTGAGTCATATTGTTCCCATCGCCCACATATGCCACTACTGGATTTTCACTCTTTCCCTGCTCAATCATAGTAAGATAATCAGCCATAAGTTGCACTGGATGGTACTTATCTGTTAGACCATTTATAACAGGAACCCCAGAATACTTCGCAAACTCATCAAGAGTTTTTTGATCAAACGTTCTAATCATAATCATATCTATCATGCGTCCCATTACACGAGCAGAGTCCTTCATAGGCTCTCCACGTCCAAGTTGAAGGTCATTTGAAGATAAAAATAGCCCTTGACCTCCAAGCTGATGAATACCAACTTCAAAGCTGATACGAGTTCTTGTGCTACTCTTTTCGAACAACATTCCAAGAGATTGGTGTTGTAGGTATGGGATATAGTTTTTTACTTTTGCCTCTTTTTTTATCTTTATTGCTAAATCAAAAATTTCTAATAGTTCTTCTTTTGTATGGTCATATATTGATAAAAAATGTTTCATTTTACTGTCCCCTTTAACTCGAACAAGTCCGAGTTAAATTCCTCGCGACTGAAGCACGAAATAGTTATTTCTGTATATTTCATCTTATTGTCCTTTGTTTAGTATAGTTGCTACCTCTTTTGCGTGGTAGCTTATGATGATGTCTGCTCCAGCTCTTTTAAAAGCTAGCATTGTTTCCATCATGACTCTTTCGTAGTCAATTACTCCAGCTTTTGCAGCAGCTTTTAGCATTGCATACTCTCCACTTACATTGTAAATAGCAAGTGGTGTAGTTGTTGCTTCTCTTACATCTCTTATGATATCTAAGTATGCAAGTGCTGGTTTTACCATAAGTATATCTGCTCCTTGCATCTCATCTTCGACTGATTCTGCTATAGCTTCACGTCTATTTGCTGGGTCCATTTGGTAGCTTCGTCTATCTCCAAAACTTGGAGCTGATTCTGCTACATCACGAAATGGTCCATAATAAGCACTAGCAAATTTTGTAGAGTAAGCCATAATAGGAAGGTTTTCATAACCCTCAGCATCTATGCCCTCTCTTAAAACCTCTATAGTTCCGTCCATCATACCGCTTGGTGCTATCATATCTACTCCACACTTTGCATGAAGAACTGCTTGCTTTACTAGTATCTCTAAAGTTGCATCATTGTTAACAGTTTCGTTTTCCATATCTAATATGCCACAATGCCCATGGTCCGTAAACTCACAAAAACATAAATCTGAAACTACAAACATATCAGGAAAATCTTTTTTGATTGCTTTTATTGCACTTGCGATAATGCCGTGTTCACAAAGTGCATCACTTCCAATGCTATCTTTTATAGCGGGGATTCCAAAAAGGATTATTGAGTTAAGTCCCATATCTTGTAAAACTCTACACTCTTTTAAAACCTCATCAATACTCATCTGAAAAACACCAGGCATTGAGCTTATCTCTTTTTTAATTCCTTCTCCACTTTTAACAAACAGTGGATAGATAAAATCCTCTACATGTAAAGAAGTTTCTCTTACTAAATCTCTTAAATTTTTATTAATTCTCAATCTTCTAAATCGTTTAAACATTCTTTTGTCCTTTAAAGGGTATAATGATTTTAAAAGCATACATTTTACCATAAAGATTATAAAATTTTCTCTCAGCAGTATGCTGAAGCTTAAGTGAGAGGAATTTTTTAGGGGCTTTGTTCCTAAAAAAGGAGACAATTGGATGAGAATTAATATTTCAAATATTGCAAAATTACCTACTAGATTTGGTGACTTTAAGATACAAACTTTTGCTGAAGGCATCAAAGAACACTTAGTGATTTTCAAAGAGCCTTTAGCTGATATTCCACTTGTTAGAGTTCATAGTGAGTGTTTAACAGGAGATGCTATAGGAAGCCTAAAATGTGACTGTCGTGACCAACTTGAGTATGCACTAAAAGCTATATCCAATGAGGGTGGCATGGTTATTTATCTTCGTCAAGAAGGAAGAAACATAGGTCTTTTAAATAAGACAAATGCTTATGCTTTACAAGATAAAGGACTTGATACAATTCAAGCAAATCATCAATTGGGTTTTAAAACTGATGAGAGAAGTTATGAAGTTGTAGAGTTTATACTAGAGCATTTTGGAATAAAATCTATAAAACTACTGACAAATAATCCCAAAAAAATAGAATCTCTGAAAGACATAAAGATACTTGAAAGAAGACCAATTATCATAAAATCAAATCAATATAATGAGAATTATTTAAAAACAAAAAAAGAGCAAATGGGACACATGCTTTAAAGGAAATTAAGTGAAGAGTTATAATACGTACTACAG
>CAZIAJ010000033.1:12096-12544 GCA_964537565.1 uncultured Sulfurospirillum sp. | reverse complement strand
GTACATGATTTATGAAACCTATATCTATTTTATATTCAATTAGTAGTTTTACGATAGGTATTTTTGTTTTTCTAATAAGTTCTAGTTTTAAATTTGGAAAATCTGTACTTATTTTTTTTAAAAAAGGAATTAATCTTTTACTTGTATTTGTATAGGTAGAAGCTACTATGAGAGATTCTTGTGTATTTATATTATTGACTTTCATTTTGATCTCTTCAAACTTTTTTTCAACTTCATTGGCTAAAGGAAAAAGTTGTTCACCCTCTTTAGTCAAGATTACACCTTTAGGTACTCTATGAAATAATTTGTAACCTAACTGTTTTTCAAGTTGTTTGATTCTTAGTGTAACATTTGCTTGTGTTACTTTTAATTTTTTTGCCCCTAATGTTATACTGTTACTTTTTGCAACAGTTGTAAAAATTTTTAGAAGGTTTGAATCCATGTAAAT
>CAZIAJ010000033.1:0-12086 GCA_964537565.1 uncultured Sulfurospirillum sp. | reverse complement strand
ATCCTTAAATATGTATGATTAAGTTATATGTTTTAATGAAAGTATATAAAACTATAAAATTATAGCATTTAAATAATTGTTTCGTATGAAAATCGATATAATACATAAATTTTTTTTATGTAGAGAATAATAAATAGTAATTTGACATGAAATAATTTATTGTATTATACTGTTTATATTCACAAAAGGAGTTCTTATGAAGAAAATGATACTTGGTTTAGCTACAGTAGCTTTGCTCAGCTCAGCTGGAAATGCTGAAACTTTAAAGGTTGGTTTGGCATCTGGTGCACTTAGTATGGATCCATACGCACACAATGAAACTGCTACAAACTCAATACTATCAAATATATTTGATGCTCTAATATCTTTTGATAAAGATATTAAAACTCATCCTGGCTTAGCTGTATCTTGGACTAATCCAGAACCTACAGTTTGGATTATGAAACTAAGAAAAGACGTAAAGTTTCATAATGGAAGTAAATTTAATGCAGATGATGTAGTTTTTTCTTTCAATAGAGTAAAGAACTGGAATAAAGCTGGATTTAAAGGAAAAGTTAGTGCAATTGATTCAGTTGAAAAGATAGATGATTATACTGTTAAATTTGTGACTAAAAAACCATATCCAGTATTTTTAAGAAAACTTACTTATGTAAATATCTTAGATAAAGAGACTTTAGAAGGAAAATCTGACCAGTGGATTGGATTACATCCTATTGGTACAGGACCTTATAAACTTACTTCTTGGAGTAAAGGTGATCATATTAAGATGGATGTCAATAAAGATTATTGGAGAGGGATAGCTAAGTTTGATAAGGTTCTTTTTAGACCATTAACAAACAATGCAACTAGAGTTGCTGCAATCTTAAGTAATGAAGTTGATATTATCAACAGAGTTCCTGTTGTTGATGTTAATAGAGTTAAAGCAAATGATAAGTTAAACTTTTTTGTTCAACCTGGACTTAGATTGATTTATCTTCAGATGGATCAAGATAGAGATAAATCTCCATATATTAAAACTCATGATGGAAAAAACCCTCTAAAAGATGTTAGAGTAAGAAAAGCTATATACTACGGTATAAATGAAGATGCAATTGTTAAGTATGTTATGAAAGGTTTTGCAAAACCTGCAGCTCAACTTAGTCCAAGTGCAGTTTTTGGATATGATCCAAGTATTAAAAGAGCTCCTTTTGATCCAAAAAAAGCAAAAGCTCTTCTTGCAGAAGCGGGATATCCAGATGGATTTGAGATTCAACTTGATGCTCCAAACAATAGATATATTAATGATGCTCAGATAGCTCAAGCAGTTGCTTCATCTTTAGCAAAAATTGGTATAAAAGTAAAAGTAAATGCAACTCCAAAATCTACTTTCTTTAAAGAGACAGGAAAATTGAATACAAGCTTTTTCCTAATCGGTTGGGCAAGTAGTGATGGTGATGCAAGTTCTATATTAGATGGTTGTGTTCATACATACGATGCAGAGACTGGATATGGTAGATACAATAGAGGAAGATATTCAAATCCTAAAGTTGATGCACTTATTGAAGAGTCAGCAGGTATTATGGACCCAGAGAAGCGTTTAAAAGTACTTCAAAAAGCACAGAAACTAGCAATAGTAGATGATCAAAATTTTATACCACTTCATTATCAAGTAGATATCTATGCATCTAGCAAAGATATTAAATTTGAAACAAGAACAGATAGCCGTATCTGGGCTTACGATATAAAATAAAAATACAATCCTACCTCAATATGAGGTAGGATTTCTTATGGAAAAATTATGACAAAATATATTTTAAATAGGCTTTTTCACTCCGCTTTAGTTATGCTTACTATAAGTTTTATAGTATTTTTTATAATGTTTAAAGCTGGTGACCCTGTAGAACTTATGCTTCCACCTGATGCTACACAACAAGATGTTGTCGATATGAGAGCTGCTCTTGGACTTGATAAATCTTTTATAGTGCAATACCAAAAGTTTTTAATAAATGTTTCAAAAGGTAACTTAGGAAACTCTTTTATATATGGTCAACCTGCACTTGATATAGTATTTGAGCGTATGCCTGCAACTATGGAACTCGCCGTCATTGCTATGATACTTTCTATTATTATTGGAATACCATTAGGAATAATATCTTCTATAAAACCTAATTCTATAATGAGTAGGGTTATCATGTTCTTCTCTTTAACAGGTATTTCAGTGCCTGTTTTTTGGACTGGGATGATACTCGTGCTTATATTTTCTGTTATTTTAGGAGTATTGCCAAGCTCTGGAAGGGGTGAGGTTTATCTGTTTACTAGCGCTTTTACATGGGATGGTATTAAGCATCTTATTATGCCTGTTTTAACTCTTTCTGTATTTCAGTTAGCATTGATTTTAAGGCTAACAAGGACTGGTATGATGGAAGTTTTGATGCAAGATTATATAAAATTAGCAGCAGCAAAAGGAGTGCCAAGAAAAGTGATTGTTTATTATCATGCTTTGAAAAATACTCTTATACCTCTTATCACTATTATAGGTATACAGTTTGGACAGCTTGTTGCTTTTACGATAGTAACAGAGACTATCTTTGCGTGGCCAGGAACAGGAAAGCTTATAATTGATTCTATTCAAAATTTAGACCGACCTATTGTTGTAGCTTATTTATTAGTGATATCTTTTATTTTTGTTGCTATTAACTTTTTTGTTGATGTTCTTTATACATTTGTAGATCCAAGAGTGAGGGTATGATGAAATTATTTAAAAATGAGATATTAATAGAATATTTTGAAGATAAGTTAGCTGTTATTGGCCTAATAGTTTTTACTATACTTGCTATTTTTGCAATAGCACCAGCTCTATTCTCATATCAAAACCCTTATGATTTAACACAACTATTTTTAGAAAATAGTTTTCAAGCACCAAATCCTAATTTTATTTTAGGAACTGATGAGCAAGGAAGAGATATATTCTCAGCTATAATGTATGGACTTAGAGTCTCTTTATATGTTGGTTTTGCTAGTACTATACTTTCTGTTATTATTGGATTTACTTTAGGATTGATTTCAGGTTATTATGGTGGTTGGGTTGATACTATCATTATGAGAATTGCTGATATTCAACTCTCTTTTCCTGCTATATTGATAGCATTGATTATTATGGCTCTTTGGGGAGCTGGTGTCGGTAAGATAATTATAGCAATTACAATAGTTAATTGGGTATATTATGCAAGAACAGCAAGAGGTGTAGTTTTAAGTGAAAAAGAAAAAGATTATGCGCAATCAGCCAAAGCATTGGGTATGAGTAATTTTTCTATAATATTTAAAGAAATTATGCCAAATACAACGGCACCAATTATTGTTATAGCAACAGTAAGAATAGCAGTTGCTATTATTCTTGAAGCAACGCTTAGTTTCTTGGGGCTTGGTGTTCCAATAACTGAACCATCTTTAGGTTCTCTTATAGCAAATGGATATCAAGTACTTTTTAGTGGATACTGGTGGACTTCTGTTTTTCCAGGTATTGTTCTAATGGTACTGATTATTTCTATAAACCTAATAGGTGATAGAACAAGAGATATAATGAATCCGAGGTTAAAAAGATAATGGCACTATTAGAAGTAAATAATTTAAATACGCATTTTTTTACAAGAAATGGAGTTGTAAAAGCTGTTGATGGTATTAGCTTTTCTATTGAAAAAGGTGAAATACTTGGTATTGTTGGGGAATCAGGTGCTGGAAAATCTATAACAGGATTTTCTATGTTAGGATTGATAGATAAGCCAGGAAAAATTGTTGATGGTGAGATAATTTTTAATGGTGAAGATTTGGTAAAAAAGAGTGAAGAAGAACTCCAAAAAATAAGAGGAAATGAAATAGCAATGATATTTCAAGACCCTCAAACTTCTTTAAATCCAGTTATAAATATCGGTGACCAACTTATGGAAGCTATACTTTATCATAATAAAAAAGCATCAAAAAAAGATGCTTATAATGCTAGTGTAGATATACTAAAGTTAGTTGGGCTTCCTGCAGCACAAAAAAGGATGAAAAGTTATCCTCATCAACTCTCAGGTGGAATGAAACAAAGGGTTGTAATTGCTATGGCTCTTTTAAATAACCCAAGATTGTTGATAGCAGATGAGCCTACAACTGCACTTGATGTTACTATTCAAGCACAAATTTTATATCTTATGAAAAAACTTAGTTCAGACTTTGGTTCTTCTTTAATTTTGATTACTCATGATATAGCAGTCGTATCTCAACTTTGTGATAAGATAGCTGTTATGTATGCAGGGAGAATTGTTGAGTATGGTAAAAAAGAAGACATTATATTTAATCCTAAGCATCCATATACAAAAGGTTTGATTGAGTGTCTACCAAAACTTGATGATGATAAAGAGAGACTGTATCAAATCCCAGGAATTATGCCATCTCTTCTATCTTTGCCAAAAGGTTGTTATTTTAAAGATAGGTGTGAGTATGCCGATAGTGAGTGTGATGTGTATCCTGCTCAACAAGAGATAGAGGGAAGGAGGATATTTTGTCACAAAGTGAAATAAAACTTTTAAAAGTAAAAGATGTTGAGAAGATTTTTTCTGTCAAGGTAGGTACTTTTGAAAAGAAAAACCTACATGCTTTAAATAAGGTAAGTTTTGATATTTTTAAAGGGAAAACACTCTCTTTAGTAGGTGAGAGTGGTTGTGGAAAGACAACTGTTGGAAAAGTAATATTAGGACTTTATCAAGCAACAAATGGTACAGTAGAGTTTCAAGATAGAGATATAGCTCAGTTAACACCAGCGCAAAGGGGTTCAGTTCAAAAAGATGTTCAAATGATTTTTCAAGATCCTTACTCTTCTTTAAACCCTAGAAAAAAGATAAAAACTATTTTAGAACAACCATTAAAAATTCATACGAAAATGAATAAAAAAGAGAGGCTAGAAACCATGCTTTCTCTATGTGATGAGGTGGGAATTGATCATACTTATCTTGAGCGTTATCCACACCAATTTTCAGGTGGGCAGAGACAAAGAATAGCAATAGCAAGAGCTATGATATTAAAGCCAGAACTTATTTTAGCAGATGAGCCTATATCTGCTCTTGATGTATCTATTCAAGCTCAGATTTTAAATCTTATGATGGATTTAAAAGATAAATATAAAATGACTATGCTTTTTATAACTCATGACATAAGTGTAGTAAAGCATTTGAGTGATTATGTTGCAGTTATGTATTTAGGTGAGATTGTTGAGTATGCTTCAAAAAAAGAGTTATTTAAATCACCTCAGCATCCTTATACAAAAATGCTTTTTACAACAGTACCTGATATACATACTCCATTAATGACTGATAGTGTTTTAAAAACAGGTGAAATACAAAGCCCTATTGATTTACCAGTTGGATGTTTCTTTGCAAATAGGTGTCTGTATAAAGACGATTCTTGTGAAGAGGCTCATCCTGATTTGTTAGATATTGGAGATGGACATCTTGCTAGATGTCCTAAAATAGGTTCATTTTAGAAGGAGAGTTTAACTCTCCTTCTAAATTTTAGCAAGAGTAAGTTGTTTTAAATTCAAATGCAGTTGGGCGAGCTTCGTCTGGCCAAACTTGCGTTTCAAATTTATAGTGCTGATAAGTATCAATAAAATCATCTGTCATAACAGGTTTTAAGAATTCATTGTATCTTATAAGTGATTCTAGCGATCCTCTAAGAGTGTGAGGCATCTGCTCTATTCCTTTTTCTCTAATCTCTGCAAGAGGCATTTCAAATAGATCTTCATCCATTGGACCTACTGGCTCAGTTTTTTTGTTTATTCCATCAATTCCCGCTAAAAGAAGAGCTGCAAATGCAAGGTAAGGACAAGCAGTAGAGTCTGGGAATCTCATTTCAGCTCTAACTGATTTTTCACCAGCACCATAAGGTATACGACAACTAGCACTTCTGTTTTGTGAAGAGTAAGTTAAGATTGATGGTGCTTCAAATCCTGGGATTAGTCTCTTATATGAGTTAGTTGATGGGTTTGTAAAGGCTGCAACTGTTCTAGCATTTGCCAAAACACCACCAATATAGTGTCTAGCCATATCACTTAGGTTTGCATACTCTCCCTCTTTATAGAACATATTTTTACCATTTTTCCAGATTGACATATGAACATGCATACCATTACCATTATCACCATAAAGTGGCTTTGGCATAAATGTAGCAGTTTTACCGTTTAGATGTGCTACCATTTTAACAACATATTTATATTTTTGTACGTTATCAGCTGCTTCAACGAGTGTTCCAAATTTAACACCAATTTCACCTTGAGCTTGTGCAACTTCGTGGTGAACAACAAATGTTTCAAGTCCGATTTGTTCCATAACTTGAACCATTTCAGCTCTAAGATCTACCATACTATCAGTTGGTTGACAAGGGAAGTAACCACCCTTTGTTCTTGGACGGTGACCAGTGTTAAAACCATCTTCAAAAGTTGCGTTATCACTCCATTCACCCTCCTCAGATTCTACTTTGTAGAAAGAGCAGTTAATATCATCTCTGATTTGAACATCATCAAATACAAAAAATTCATTTTCAGGTCCAAAGTAAGCAACATCGCCAAGTCCAGTTTCACTTAAGTATTCTAATGCTTTTTTAGCAATACTTCTTGGACACTTCTCATACATTTGACCTTTATAAATATCATAAACATCACAAAATACAATGATAGTAGAATCAGCAGTAAATGGGTCTAAAAATGCAGTTCCAGCTTCTGGCATAAGAATCATATCTGATTTATTGATTGGTTGCCAAGCATCTACACTTGATCCATCAAAAGGGATACCATTTTTAAAACTATCAGCTTCAATAGAATGCATAGTATATGTTAAGTGATGCCACATACCCTTCATATCAGTAAAACGAAAATCTACAAACTCAACTTCATGCTCTTTACAATACTCAAAAAACTCTTCTACGTTATTGACAAATTTGCCCATACGAACTCCTCATTTAATTTTGTTATATTCTAGCTAATAAAAGTAAATAATATATTTAATTTGTGATTAAAAATTAATCATTATTCTCTCTTTTTTTATAAAAGTTGCACATTTTGTATAACCATATTGCTTGGCAAGGGTGTGGATCTCTTTTTGTTTAAATCCTACTTGATTTGGTTTATGAGCATCTGAGCCAAAAGTAATAGGTATATCATATTCATTTAAAAGTTCCATGATGTCATTACTTGGATAAGCTTCTTTTATAGGTTTTCTAAATCCAGCAGGATTTATTTCGACTACCATATTCGCTTTTTTTATCTCTTTTATAGCATTTTTAGCTATCATTTTTATCTCTTTTTTTGGCATAAAATTAAATACTTTTATAAGGTCAATATGTCCTACTATATTAAAGAGTTTACTTTTTGCAAGAGCTTCAATAGCATCAAAATACTCTTGCCAAATTTTATCTATATCTTTGTGTTTATACTCACCTATAAATTCAGGATTATCAAATCCCCATTTATCTATAAAATGAACAGAACCTATAAGATAATCAACATTTGCTTGTAAAACTCTATCATCTATATGACCTTCTAAGAAGTCAACTTCATAAGATAATAGTATATGTATATAATCTTTGTATTTCTCTTTTACACATAAGATTGTTTTTTCATATTCGTTCATTTGCTCAAAATTCATTCTATATTTTGGGTCAAAATCCATAGGAGCATGGTCACTAAAGCCAAAATATTTTATTTTTTCTTTAATAGCAATTTCTACGTATTCATCCGTACTACCAGTGGCATGATTGCATAAAATTGTATGATTATGTAAATCTACACTCATTTTTTTTCCTTTTAAAGTAAAATTATATGAAAACTAATATATAATATACCTAAATAGATTTCTAGGAGACACTAATGACACAAGAAGAACTTGACGCATTGATGGCAGGCGGACTAGATGAAGAAGAGACAGAAACTGAAGAAATAGAAGATATGCCACAAGAAGATATATCTGAAACTGATAATGAAGATGTTGAAGATATAGCAGAAGAAAAAGAAGATGAGGCTAAAGAGACTCATGAGTATAGAACTTCAGCTGATATGTCTTGGCCACCACCACCACCAACAGATGATCATAAAATGGTATATCAACTAGACGATGTTACAAAAGATTCAGAAGTAAAAGCTGGCGAAGTTTTTGATAAACTTGAAACTATTAATGAGTTTATGATGACTGCAGAAGAGAGTGCAAATGAAGTTTTGACTCTTATTGATTCAAATATTGAACTTTTTTCAACTCTTTGTGAAAAGTTTCCAAATGTACAAGATTTTTGTAAAGCTTTAGAAGATAATAAAAGCATGAAAAGTAAAGTTGAAGGTTTAGTTCAAGCAGCACAAGATACAGAAGATGAAGTTATGATGACTATGGACATAATGCAGTATCAGGATATACATCGTCAAAAGATAGAAAGAGTTATAAATGTAATGAGAGCATTATCAAGCTATATGAGTAATCTTTTTGAAGGTAAAATAGATGATTCAAAGCGTGTTGGAAGTGCTGTTCATATTGAAGGTGATGCAAATACTAAAGATGTTGTAAGTAATGATGACATTGAAGCATTGATAGCAAATTTAGGAAAAAAATAATTGATAAAAACAGAACTATTGTCCCCCGCGGGAAATTTTGAAAAACTAAAAATTGCATTAGCTTATGGAGCTGATGCAGTTTATGGGGGAGTTAGTCACTTCTCTTTGAGAATTCGCTCTGGAAAAGAGTTTACATATGAGAGTTTTGAAGAGGCGATAAAATATACTCATTTAAAAGGAAAAAAAATTTATGTTACTATAAATGGTTTTCCTTTCAATTCTCAAATAGAGCTTTTGAAAAAACATATACAGCGTGTTGCCGATATGAAACCAGATGCTTTTATAATTGCAGCTCCTGGAGTAATAAGACTTGCACGTCAAATTGCACCTCATATACCAATACACCTTTCAACTCAAGCAAATGTATTAAATTATCTTGATGCTGAAGTATTCTATGAGATGGGTGTAAAACGTATAGTGGCAGCTCGTGAAGTAAGTTTAAAAGACTTAATAGAGATTAAAAAAAGATTACCAGATTTAGAAATAGAAGCTTTTATCCATGGGTCAATGTGTTTTGCATATAGCGGTCGATGTCTTATAAGCTCAGTTCAGAGTGGACGTGTGTCAAACAGGGGAAGTTGCGCAAATGATTGCCGTTTCCCTTATACTATGTATGCTAAAAATGAAGATACAGGTACACTTTTTAAGATTGAGGAAGATGATGCAGGAACGCACATTATGAATGCAAAAGATTTAAATCTTTCGTCCCATGTTGATGAGATACTAAAAAGTGGAGTTATAAGTGCTTTGAAGATTGAGGGACGTACTAAAAGTAGCTATTATGTAGGAATTACATCTAAAACTTATAGAAGTGCAATAGATGATTTTTATGCAGGTAAGTTTGAAAAGCAAAAATATGTAGATGAATTAAATAGCACAAAAAATAGAGGTTTTAGTGATGGATATCTTGTGAGTCGCCCTTACGAAAAAAATGATACTCAAAACTTGGAGCATTCTATTAGTGAGGGAACTCATCAAGTTGTTGCAGAAGTAATAAGTGATGGTAGTGGAGTTCTTTCAAAAGATAAATTGGAGCCAAATGTTGAGTATGAGTTAATCTTACCAGATGAGAGTATAAATGAAGTAGATAATGAAATAGGAATAATAAAAAGCATAAGTGGAAAGTGGAGTCTTGAGTTTAAAGAGCTTAAGACTGAAAAAGGAAAAATATATGAAGCAATTCATAGTGGCAATACAAATGCAATTGTAACACCATGTAAATTGCCAGCATATACATTTTTAAGATTAAAAAATAGATAAGGGAAAAGATGAAATTTATATCAATATTGATGGGTAGTAAAAGTGATTATGAGATTGTTTCAGAAGCAGCAAAGATACTTGAAAAGTTTGGTGTAGCACATGAACTTGTAATTGCATCAGCACATCGTAGCCCTAGTAGAACACATAATTATGTTAAAGAAGCAGAAGCAAAAGGTGCAAAAGTATTTATTGCGGCAGCTGGTATGGCAGCTCATCTTGCAGGTGTTGTGGCATCTTTAACAACAAAACCTGTTATAGGTGTTCCAATGAAAGGTGGTGCTATGGATGGTCTTGATGCCATGCTTAGTACAGTACAAATGCCTTCTGGCATGCCAGTTGCTACAGTGGCACTTGGAAAAGCAGGAGCGATGAATAGTGCATATTTAGCAATGCAAATTTTAGCCATTGAAGATGAAGAATTACGTGCCAAACTTCTAGAAGATAGAATTTTAAAAGCAAAAAAAGTTGAATCAGATTCAAATGAGGTAGAAGTAATAATATAGCGCTTAGGATGGATGATATGCAGACTTGGTTAGAAATAGAAGAGTTTAGTAAACTTATACATTTGGATATTGTAACTATTGAAGATATGATAGAACGTGGAAAACTGAGTGTAAAAGAAGAAGATGGTAAAAGGCTTATTGAAGCTTCAAAAGGGACAAATGAGCTCATGCCTTTGTCTAAAACTAATCAATCTATTGATGCAGATGTAGTAACTTTAGAAGGTGCTAATTTTGTAGAAAAAACAATAGGTACAATACTTGGTTTACATGAAAAGGTGATGGATGCAAAAGATGAAACTCTTGATGCTTTAAAGAGTGAAAATCATTTTTTAAAAGAAGCACTTTTTTCAATGCAAGAGCTGTATGATGAAGATAGAAAAATAGTAGAAACTTTGACAAAACAACTTGAAACAACACAAGAAGAGTTAGAGTTTACAAGAAGAAAATATAAGCTTATGTGGAATAAAGCTGTAGAAAATTATAAAAAAGATTAAGGAAATTAAGTTGTTAACATTTAGTGAGATGCTTTTAAAATTACAAACATATTGGCAAGATGAAGGTTGTACTATAGTTCAGCCATATGATATACCTGCAGGTGCAGGAACTTTTCATAATGCAACATTTTTAAGAAGTTTAGGAAGTAAGCCTTGGGCAACTGCTTATGTAGCGCCAAGCAGAAGACCAACTGATGGAAGATATGGAGAAAATCCAAACCGCTTAGGAGCGTACTATCAGTTTCAAGTGCTTATTAAACCTAGTCCAGATAACATTCAAGAACTTTATTTGAAGAGTCTTGAAGCTTTGGGATTAGATTTGAGTAAGCATGATATTAGGTTCGTAGAGGACAACTGGGAATCACCAACTTTAGGTGCTTGGGGGCTTGGTTGGGAAGTTTGGCTTGATGGAATGGAAGTGACACAATTTACTTACTTTCAACAAGTTGGAGGAATTCCTTGTAATCCAATCTCTGTGGAGATTACGTATGGGGTTGAGAGACTGGCTATGTATCTTCAAGAAAAAGATAGTGTTTACGATTTGATTTGGAATGAAAACAAACATGGAATTACTACTTATGGAGATGTTCATAAACAGAGTGAGTATGAGTTTAGTAAGTATAACTTTGAAATTGCAGATGTAAAGATGCTTTTAGCTCAGTTTGAGCAGAGTCGTACAGAGTGTAAAAGAGCTTTAGAAGCGAACCTTCCACTTCCTGCGTATGACTACTGTTTGATGGCTTCTCACACTTTTAACGTATTAGATGCTAGAAAAGCAATATCTGTTACACAAAGACAAAATTATATATTGAAGATTCGTGAACTTGCAAAAGGTTGTGCCGTAAAGTATAAAGAAGTAGTGGATGCAGCTGAAACAAATATATAAGATTTTAGATTTATTGAGTCCATTTGAGCTTCAAGCTTCTTGGGATAATAGTGGTTTGCAAGTTGGAGAGATGAGAGATGAGGTTAAAAAAGTATATTTAAGTTTAGATGTAGATAGCAGTTTACTTGATGAAGTAGAAAATCATTCTTTAATAATAACTCATCATCCTTTGATTTTTAAAGGCCTAAAAAGTTTAGATTCGTCTTTGTATCCAGCAAAGTTGATTAAAAAGATGATAAAAAAAGATATATCTTTAATATCAATGCATACAAATTTTGATTTAACTCATTTAAATAAGTATGTAGTTACAAAAGTTTTAGGTTATGATGTTATAG
>CAZIAJ010000032.1:0-12634 GCA_964537565.1 uncultured Sulfurospirillum sp. | reverse complement strand
CCTATGAATATATGTATTCCCCTTTTGCCACCAACCCTTTCTTTCATTATCAAAAAAAGGATCAAATAAATCTTGTCTATTCTTAATGACACTACCTGTTTTACATATTCCAGACTTAACCATAAAATCATAAAAATTCAACTTTGTTTTAAATCCAAATTCTTTAATAAACAAATTATTAAACTTAGCTAATCCATATCCTAATAAATTTAAAATTTCATAATTTTCATGTTTATTGTAGTCCATTTTAGTTTTCCCTATTATCAAACAACTCATTTAAATTTATTTTTCAATAAAAAATTATATATAAATATTTATATTAAACTCTCATCCATCTCGTTTGGGATATCAAGTCCCATTAGTTGTAACACTGTTGAGGCAATATTGTTTAAGCCACCATCTTTGACCTGCTTTACACCATTGGCATCAACAAAACAGAAAACGTCGTATGTTGTGTGATTTGTTAGCATATTTTTTTCATCGTCTACCATCTCTTCACAGTTACCATGATCACTAATTTGAATTATATTATAATCTTCTTTAGAGTTATATATACGACCCAACTGTTCATCTACGCTCTGTACTGCTTTTATTGCTGCATTAAAATCACCTGTATGACCCACCATATCACCATTGGCAAAGTTGACTACTATAAAGTCATACCCATTTTTCATACCTCTAAGCACCTCATCACATACCTCTTTAGCACTCATCTCAGGCTTTATATCATAAGTTTGTACTTTTGGACTTGGAACTAAGACTCTACTCTCATTTGGATATGGCTCTTCTATACCACCATTTAGAAAAAACGTAACATGAGCATATTTTTCAGTTTCAGCAGTATGGAGTTGTGAAAGACCTGCATTTGAAATTACTTCTGCTAAAGTGTTTTTGGGAACTTCACTTTTAAACATTATCTCAAAATCATAAGAACTATCATAAAGAGTCATTGTTATAACTTTTGATGGAATAACCTCTCTTTTGAACTCTTCAAAGTTTTTGCTTCCAACAGCTCTGCTTATCTCTCTTACTCTATCATTTCTAAAATTGGCAAAGATTACTCCATCGTCAGCTTTTATTGGGTATCCAAAACTAATTGGCTCACAAAATTCATCGGTGATATTTTGGGCATACATTTTAGCTATATACTCACTTGGATTCTCTTTACATGCAGAGGTGTTTCCAAAAAGAGCATCATAACCACTTTTTACTCTATCCCATCTGCTATCTCTATCCATTGTGTAAAAACGTCCACTTATAGAAGCAATATTTATTTTTTTTGCCTCTAAAGTTTTAATATACTCTATCCCACTTGTTGGAGATACATCACGTCCATCCATAATAGCGTGAACATAAACTTCTTTGCCTCTTTTTTTTGCAATCTCTACAAGTCCTATAATATGGTCTATATGTGAGTGAACTCCACCATCACTTAGAAGTCCTACTATATGTATATCTCCCTCTACTTGTAGAAGATTTTGAAAAGCTTCATTGTTTACTAGCGTACCATCTTCTAAAGCCATAGAAATTTTGACTAAGTTTTGATATAAAACTCTTCCACTTCCTATACACATATGCCCTACTTCAGAGTTTCCCATCTGTCCTTCTGGTAAACCTACGCTTAATCCTGAAGTTTTTATTAAAGAGTTTGGAACATCTTTAAAAAGTCTATCATATGTTGGAGTATTTGCACTTTTAAAAGCATTTAAGTTCTGTGTTTTTGAATGACCCATACCCTCGGTTTTTTTTAATAGCGTTTTACTGTTTTTTTTTTGGCAAGTTTTACCTCTATTATTAAGATATAAGTAATATTTTACTAAAATAACCCTTACACTAAAATATAAGCAGGATACTTATGCTCTACTGGCTATACCAAATAACATCAATAAACATTTTACAATATATTACTGTTCGTGCTGGAATCGCATTTTTTCTCTCTTTTATACTTGCACTATTTATAATGCCAAAGTTCATAAAATGGGCAAAAGAGAAAAATGCAAATCAACCAATCTATGCTTTAGCTCCAAAATCTCATCAAAAAAAATCAAATACCCCAACTATGGGTGGCTTAGTTTTTATATTTTCTACTATATTTGCAACTATTATTTCTGTCAAATTAAACAATATTTTTGCCTTAGGTGGACTTTTAACAATACTACTTTTTGGACTAATTGGTATAAAAGATGACTTATCAAAGATAGTAGGCTCAGATAATCAATCAGGACTAAGTAAAAAAGCAAAAATACTACTTCAAACACTCTCAGCTCTCATAATAGCAACAATCATCTACTATTCATCTGGGCTTAGTAGCGAACTTTATCTTCCATTTTTTAAACATCATATTATGGATATGAAAATTTTTGCTATTGGTTTTTGGATTTTAGTCATGATTTCTGCTAGTAATGCTGTCAATCTTACAGATGGGCTTGATGGGCTTGCAACTGTTCCATCGATTTTCTCAATGCTTACTCTTAGTATATTTGTCTATATAGGTGGGCATGCGATTTTAAGTAGTTATCTATTTTTACCAAAAGTTAGTGGCTCTGGTGAAGTTGTTATCATAGCAGCTGCTCTTATAGGCTCTTTAACTGCATTTTTATGGTACAACTGTTATCCTGCTGAGCTTTTTATGGGAGATAGTGGAAGTCTTAGTATTGGAGCATTTATCGCATATATGGCGATCATCTCTAAAAATGAGTTTTTACTCGTACTTATTGGGTTTGTTTTCGTTTTAGAAACAGTATCGGTTATACTTCAAGTAGGAAGTTTTAAAACAAGAAAAAAACGTATTTTTCATATGGCACCAATTCATCACCATTTTGAGATAAAAGGGTGGGCAGAAAACAAGATAATAGTTAGGTTTTGGATACTTGCATTGATGTCAAATCTTCTTGCACTTATGGAGATAAAACTAAGATGACAATCACACTATTTGGATATGGAAAAACTACAAAAGCAATAGCTAAAAGATTTGGAAACTGTTTAATTTTTGATGATAGTTTTACAAAAAAGAGTGAAGATGAGCTTGGAAATAGACTTCTTCCTCCTAAAGAGTTCTTTACATGTAAAGACAATATCCAAATCCCAAGTCCAGGATTTCCCCCAAATCACGAGCTGATAAAAAATGCCACAAATTTAGTAAGTGAGTATGATTTTTTTGAAAAAGACATGCCATTTACCATCTGGATAAGTGGAACAAATGGTAAAACTACTACCACTCAAATGATAGAACATTTACTAAAAAATAGAGGTGCGATAAGTGGTGGAAATATAGGTGAGCCTTTAGCAAACCTTGATAAAAAAAAACCTATCTGGATACTAGAGAGTAGCTCTTTTACACTTCACTACACTAAACAAGCAACACCTGACATATACTTACTTCTTCCTATAAAACCAGACCATATCAGTTGGCATGGAAGTTTTGAAGAGTATGAAAATGACAAACTAAGTCCACTTAACAGAATGAAAGAAGGAAGTGTAGCAGTAGTTCCTTCAAAATATAAAGAGTATCCTACCAAGGCCAAACTTATAACTTATGATGATGAATTTGACTTAGCTAAATCTCTACATGTAGATATCAAAAAAATAGAATTTAAAACCCCATTTTTGCAAGATGCTATTTTGGCAATGAGTACAGATAAAATTCTTTTTGATAATATTGATTATGAGAAAATAAACTCTTTTAAAACAGATATTCATAAGCTTGAAGAGTTCAAAGACTCTCAAGGTAGAATCTGGGTAAACGATACAAAAGGCACAAATGTAGATGCAACTATAGAAGCATTAAAAAGATACAAAGATGAAAACATACTCATTATCTTGGGCGGTGATGACAAAGGTGTAAGCTTAGACCCACTTTTTGCTTGTATAAAACCTTTACATGTAGAGATATTTGCTATAGGCTCAAATACACAAAAGATAGTAAAACTAGCTAATAAAATAGATAAAAAAGTGACTGCTTGTTATGAGCTAAAAGATGCAATGCCACTCATACATAAAAAACATACTCAAGATACAGTAGCACTACTCTCACCAGCAGCAGCAAGCTTAGACCAGTTTAGCTCTTATGCTGCAAGGGGAGAGTTATTTAAAAAATTGGCATTATCACTCCACTAACTAATTTAGTAAGTTATAAACTCTTTTAAATCTGAACTTAGTATGTACTGTAACTCTTGCAAATTGTTCTTTTTTGTCTTTGTAAACAAAAAGCCAAATACGGGATACTTGCGAAAATCTATCTCTCTTAACTCCAACACATCTTCAAACTTAGATACAACTTTTTCATAATTAAATGATTTGACTTGATTTGTCGAAACACCAGTAGAGTTATCAAGTACCACTATACTATAGAGTTCATCTTTTTTATCTGCCAAAATCTTTTTCCAATCAGGTCTTTTTTGATTGTAATAGTAGAGATAAGAGTTAAAACCATACGCCTTATAAGTTAAATCAGCAGTAGTACACCAACCTCCAAATCGCATAGGATTTATTTCTATTGGCAATAAAAATCCATTTTTATCTCTTCTAAGTTCTACATGTACAGGAAAGTTTTTAATCTTAGAGAGTTTACCAATCTTTTGCATGAAAACAGTAAACTCTTCAATATTGTTTTGAATTATCTCTTTTGATGTAGAGTAAATTCTATCCCCTACATCACTATCACTAAAAAAGATATGCTCTAGTATATTCAAAATAACAGGCTCACCAGAATTATCAAAATAAACATCAATAGCATATTCATCACCATCTATACACTCTTCAATTATAAACTCTTTAACATTTATGACTTCTAGTGGATAAAGACCTAAATTCTGCTTTATTTCCTCTTTTATGGAAGTTTTTACTCTGTTCCATTCATCTTTACACGTAATCCTATACACTCCCATACTCATAAATCCTATAGAGGGTTTTATGATAAATTCTCTTGGCAGTTCTTCATACTTTACTTCATCAAAATCTTCTAAATTTATCGATTTAAAAGAGAAATTAGGAAACATCGGTGCTATGAGTTTTCTAAACTTTATCTTATCTTTAAAAAGTTCAATTTTCTTTGGAATATCACAAAAATCTAAATTTTCAGCTATCCAACCAATTGAATTTTCAGAAGTACAGTATATAGGCAAAGAAGCTGAACTCTTTACTAACTCTATGGACTTTTCTTTACTAATTATATTTAAACCTTCAACCAAATCTAATTCTAAAAGTGCCTTTGCACCAACAATTGGTATAAAATTATCTTTTAAAGTATTTTGTAAAAAATCAGAAATATATGGTTTATCTAAAAAAAACATTTTATCCTCTTACATAATTTTCATTAATTTTAACATAAATCAACTTCTAAACCTGATAATGCAGCCCCTAAAGAACCAACCAATTGAGGTGAAATTGGTGATATTACATTTTTCTCTAATTTTTTTGCTAAAAGATGTCTTAAAAAAGGGTTTAATGCCCCTCCTCCAGTAAAAACTATATACTCACTTTTACTAGCAAATTTTCTAGCCATAGAAGAGAGTCTTGAAGCGATAGACTCATGAACTCCATAAGCTATGTTGGCTGCACTCTCTTTTTTTGCAATAAGAGATATAACTTCACTCTCAGCAAAAACAGCACACATACTTGAAATTACAAGCTCTTTATCTGCTTCAAAACCAATTTTTGAAAACTCTTCAAGATTTAATCCCATACGATTTGCAGCAATTTCCAAAAACTTACCTGTTCCAGCTGCACACTTGTCATTCATCTTAAAATCAACAAAGCCTCCACTACTATCTAGCTTTATGACTTTACTATCTTGACCTCCTAAATCTATGACCATATCAGCCTTTGATTCACTAAAAAAAGCCCCTTTTGCATGAGCCTTTATCTCACTGATAACAGGGCAAGAAAAACTCTCCTCTATCATTCGTCTTCCATAACCAGTTGAAACCAACATTTCAACTTTCTTATTTTTTAAATACTCTTTTACTATATCATCTTGATTAACTATAGTTGGTATAACAATACTATCTACAATATTTTTATCTCTATCAATCCCAGTAATTTTAGTGTAAGTCGAACCTACATCCACTCCCCAATACATAACTATCTATTTTTAAAAGCTTGAGCTTTTTTCTTAAAAGTTAAGCTTTCCAAAAATGCCTCTACTCTGGTTTTTATCTGTCCCATATCTTCAGGAGAATAATCAGACTCTATCATCAAACAAGGAATTCCCTCTTTTTCTAGTGCTTCAGTTACTAAATATGACTCTACGTTATAAGTATGACAAAATGAAAGCGTATAGTAGATAACACCATCAGCTTTTCTGTCTTTGTACATCTCTAAAATCTTATCAATTCTTGGTGTATTTGGCGTAAAACAAGCACAATCAATCTCACTATATCTCTGCATCAACCTGCTCATAAGCTCATCTTCACTATGAACACCATCTAAATCTACATTATCTTTATAATATCTATGACCTATACAAGATTCTTCATTTATAATAGCTCCACCTGTTGACTCTACCGCAGTGTGTAGCTTCCAATTTGGTGGTGCAAAAGGTGTTCCTAAAACCATAAGTCTAGGAGTATCTTTAGTAAATACACTTACTTTTTCTTCTACTCTTTTCTCTAGCTCATCACAAAGCTCATTTACTTTTTGAGTGTATCTTACAGGGTCGTCTAAAAAACCCATTTGTGTTATAAAAAGTCCATCTTTTCCACTGATAGGTACAACATCAGGATTCATACCACGAAGTGCATCGAGTCTTAGAAGAGCTGCTCTTTTTTCATTGACTATCTTTGTTCCTTCTTTCATCTCTTCAAGACTTAGTTTTTTACCAGTTACCTCTTCAATATGCTCTTTAAACTCTACAATCTCTTCTTTCCAAGACTTTAAGTCTTTTTTTCGTTTCATATGAGGAATATTCATAACATGCACAGGGTGATGTTTATCTAAAATCTCCCATGTTTTTTTCTTTGCTTCACAAGTAGTTTCACCATAGATAAAATCTGAACTTTGAGTATATGCACAGGTACGTTGAAGCTTAAAGCCATGAGCCGATTTAATGAGAGGACATATGTTTCTAGGTAGTTCAGTTTCAGCGTCAGCTATAGTCGCGGGACTTCCTCCACACAACCCATAACAAGCCCCACCAGCTCCTACTACTATCTCTTCAGGAACAAAAATACAAAAAGTACCTACTGCTGGTTTTTTCTCAGCTCTAAGCTTATTGATTTCGGCAATTCTTTCACCTTGAATCTCACTCATAAACCAATCAAAATACTTCATTCCCTCTGGTCTGTTCGGTTGAGAAAAAAACTGATTTTGGTAGGATTCTAGTCCCTTACCCATCATCTTTGCATGTTTTTCTACATCCAGCCCTATACTTGATAACAACTCTTTATGTACTTCTACACCCATAAATATATCCTTGTGATAAAAAATTATGCTGATTTTTTGTTACATGTAGAGAAAGCTGAGTTAAAGTAGCATGCTTAATTCATGTTTGTCTAGACCCTAGACCTAACAGCATTGAATGAAATTATAATATTTATAAGCTAAGTTTTGGATTAAACGGTAAAATATTATTTACCGTTTAAATTCTTTTATTTTTGTCACTATATCTTCAAAATCTTTGCTATATGCGAAGCATGCTATTGCACTACAAGCTTGATACTCTTTATCTTCAGTAACTTTTTTTACAATAAAAGGATAAAAAGATAAATTTTTATCCTTTAGTAGTTCTTTACTTGCCTTTAAACTAACATATCCTTTCTTATATGCCATATAGTTTCTTAAAAGCCATGCACTATTGCTTGGACTACTTGAAAGAATAGATGAGTTTACTTGTAGAGTTTTTTTAACCACATTTTGTAGCTCCAAATCTTCTGCTAAAATTGCAAGTTTTAAAAGGTTATCTACCATATTTGAGAGTGCGCTTTTATATGAACTATCATATACTCCTGCAACACTTTGAAACTCATCATTGCTCATATACCAATTGCCATCTCTATAAAACTTTTCTACTACCTCTCTATTTAGAGTCTTTGCAAGTTTTAAGTATTTTGGCTCCAAATTAACATCATATGCTTTGAGTAATGCTGAAATCAAAAATGAATAATCTTCAAACAGAGCTTTCTCTTTAGGTTTTTTATTTACAAGTCTTTGGTGATAAAGTTCTGTATTTATGTAAAGCTTCTCTACTAAAGTATCTAAATACTTAGTAGCAATTTTGGTTTTTTTAGCGTCAAATAGAGCTGTAATAAACATCGCATTCCAAGAGGTTAAAACTTTATAGTCTACAAAAGGATACTCTTTTTGTTCTCTTAGCTCTTTTAGTTTTTCTTTGATTTGTTTTATATTTTTTGGTGCTTTTTTGTCTGTTAGATAAGGATTATTTTGGTCATTTTCAAAGTTTCCTAATTTTGTTATATTGAAATAATCTAAAATCTCCTTTGCATTTGAAAAACCACTATTTTCTAAGTAATCTTTTGTTTGCTCATACTCAAAAACAAAGTAGGCACCCTCTTCTTTTTCATCTCCTACTTTAGAATCAGCATCACTTGCACTAAAAAGTAATCCATCTTTCTCAAATCGTATTTTTACAAACTCTACTATCTCATCTATCTTTTCTTTATAAAATATATCATTTGTTACTTTATACGCTTTTGCATAAGCACTTAACATCTCGGCATTTGTATAAAGCATCTTTTCAAAATGAGGAATCATCCATTTTTCATCTACGCTGTATCTATAAAATCCACCCTCTACTTGATCATAAATTCCACCTTTTCCCATAGCATTTAACATTTGAGTTGCCATCTCTAATGCTTTTTTATCTTTAAAAGTTGAATATATATCTAAAAGTGTTTCTATTGTTGAAGCATGAGGAAATTTTGGAGCACCTCCTATGCCATGATTTTCTTTGTCATATGATAGTTCAACCTCTTCTACAAACTTATCTACTAAACCCAATGAAAGTTCAACTTGCTTTTTGTTTGATGAGTGTTTATACTCTTTTAGTATACGTTCTATCTCTAATGAACTTTGTTCAACTTTATCTCTATCTTTGATATAAACACTTTGAATTTTAAGTAGTAATTCTTTTATACCAGTTCGGCCATACATCGGTTCATTTGGTATATATGTTGCAGCAAAAAAAGCTTTTGCATTTGGTGTTAGTATGATGGTTAAGGGCCAACCACCTCCACGTTTGTTTAGTAAGTGATGGACATCTTGATAGTACTTATCTATATGTGGTTTCTCTTCTCTATCTACCTTTATAGAAACAAAATACTTATTGAGAATCTTTGCAACTTCTTCATTTTCAAAACTCTCTTTTTCCATAACATGACACCAGTGACAAGTAGAGTATCCGATAGACAAAAAGATAAGCTTGTCCTCTTTTTTCGCTTTTTCAAAGGCTTCTTCACCCCAAGCAAACCAATTTACCGGATTATGGGCATGTTGCTGTAGATATGGTGAATCTTCTTTGATTAGTGCATTTGTATATTTTTCTTCTGCATTTAAATTTATAATCATAATAATGAATATTAATATAGTTTTCATTAGTAATGAATAAAATTTATTGTTTAATTTATTAATCATGGATTATTCTACCACATATAGTGTGTAGTTAATGTTAGTTTTATTGTAAAATGTTATCATTATGAAAAGCATCTAACTCAAGGTTTGAGTTTGACATAATGTTGCATTATTTCTTACATGTAAACACTTCCCTGTCTTAATTATTGCAAACTATTACTAACAAGGACTATAATATGTTAAGAAGAAACTTCTTAAAAACATCTGCACTAACTATCGGTGCAATTTCAATGGCTTCAACAGAGCTATTAGCTGGCGAAAAAAGTAGAAAGTTTAAAGTAAATTTTGATTTTGATATAAAATATGACGAAAAAGTCTTCCCTGCAAAGCTGTGGAATCCGCTTCCGCTAGATGTTCCATATCAAAAGGTTAAATTTTTTAAATTTAGTGGTAACTACGATGATTATAACATCAATGCAAACAATACATACGATGCAAAAACATTATATACATCTTGGAAAAAAAGTGACAAGAAAAAACTCTTACATATAGAGTTTGAAATAGAGACTAAAAGAAGAGAAGTTGGATTAGATTTTATTAAAAAAGCAAGTAGTGAAAATCTTCCTATCCCTCAAAGCGTAAAACTATATCTTGAACCAACAGAACACATTCCAACTGATGGCAAAATCAAAGAAGTAGCTATGAAAATTACAAAAGGCAAAACTGATAGATTTGAAAAAGTTCAAGCTATTTATGACTGGGTGACAGAGACTACTTTTAGAGACCCTAAAGTTTTAGGTTGTGGTATAGGCGATGCTGGCAAGATGGTAGAGACTGGTTACTTTGGTGGAAAATGTACAGACATAAGCTCACTTTTTGTAGCAATCCTTAGAGCTGCTGGAATTCCTTCCCGTGAAGTTTTTGGGATTCGTCTTGGAAAGTCTGATTTCTCAAAAGCACTTGGAAAATCAGATGCAAAAGGTTTTGCAAATATCTCAACTTGGCAACACTGTCGTGCTGAGTACTTCATCCCTGGTGCAGGTTGGATTCCTAGTGACCCTGCTGATATAACAAAACTAGAGCTTGTTGAAAGACTTGATTATAATGATGAAAAAGTAAAAGAGTTAAGAAGAAGATATATCAACTCTTGGGAAATGAACTGGATGGGATTTAACTACGGAAGAGATTTTGAACTCTCACCAAGACCAACACAATTTCCACTAAATATGCTTGGTTATCCTTATGGTGAGATTGATGACGAAGTTCTAAACTACTATAACCCAAAAACATTTGCATTTAACTTTACATCTATAGAAGAGTTATGATTAAAAAGATAAACTGCACCAATATGGGCTGCCCACTGCCTGTTATAAAAACGAAGGAGGCTCTTGAAGAGCTTCCTAGTGATGGTGTACTTGATGTTGAGCTCAACTCTTTTGCTTCTATTGAAAATGTAAAAAAATTTGTAAAAAATCAAGGCTTACATGTAGAGGTAAAAACAAAACAAGATGGCATAACTACTCTTAGTATAGTAAAAGGATATAGTTGCCAAATAGAGCAAAAAAATAGTGATAAATCTTTTTATACTCTTATAGTTGGCTCTTTAGTATCTGCATTTTTAGCTAGTACCTGTTGTTTAGCTCCATTTTTATTTCTTGTTTTTGGTGTTAGTATGAGTTCTCTGTCTTTCTTATCTATTTTTGCACCTTATCAGATGTACTTCTCTTTTATTGCTGTCATTATCATTATATATCTCTGGTATAGCTACTTTAAAAGAATAAAAACTCAATTTGTATGTGCCACATCACTTTGCAAAAACTATAAACTTTATCTTAGTGTTGGGACTATCTTTGTTCTTATACTTATCACATACCCATATTGGGTTAATTATATATTGGAGTAACTATGAAAACTATTATTATGCTACTTATTACCCTCTCTTTTGGCTTGGCTTCAAAAGTTGCTGTTATAGATGTCGAAGGTATGACTTGCCCACTTTGCACTACTGCAATCAAAAAAAGTCTTAAGAAAATAGATGGGGTAACAAAAGCAAAAGTTATATTAAATGTTAAACAAGCAACAGTATATTTTGATGAAAAAGTTACTAAAGAGCAGTTACTTCAAGCTATCAAAGATGTTGGCTATACAGGGAATATAAAAAGTATAAAAGAGAGATAAGAGTTATTGATTGTTTTTATATATCTCTACTCTATTTCGTCCAGCCTTTTTAGCTAAATATAGTGCTTTGTCAGCTTTGTCTATTGCATCTTGCATTGATGTAGAACTGCTTACATCTAGATTTACACCGACTGATACAGTTAATGTAATATTCTCTTTACCATTAACCCGAATTGAATCTTTTGCAACTAATTCTCTAATTCTTCGGGCTACATTTAATACATTTTTATCAGATTTTACTATAACAAGAAATTCTTCACCACCATATCTTATAACCTTATCTTCCAACCTCGTAGCTACCAACAATTTTTTTGCTACTGAAGCTAATGCTATGTCACCTACATCATGTCCATATGTATCATTTACTAATTTAAAAAAGTCAATATCAATAAGAAAAATTGCCACTTCTGTTTTTATTTTGTTAAAATGTATAGTATTTAAATAGTGACGATTATAAAGTTTTGTTAGTGAATCAATCATACTGTTTTTATATTGGCTATAAAACAGAATTACTTGTAATGTAACAATTACAATAATAATTA
This sequence comes from uncultured Sulfurospirillum sp., assembly GCA_964537565.1. GTDB lineage: Bacteria > Campylobacterota > Campylobacteria > Campylobacterales > Sulfurospirillaceae > Sulfurospirillum_A. The sequence goes on along the minus strand of CAZIAJ010000032.1, from coordinate 389 downwards.
CAAGAACAAATAAAAATGAGTTTAAAAAATCATCTAGTGGTTCAATAAGTTTGGAAAACTCTTGATATTCAGTAGTAGAAATATCTAAAACTAAAATAGCTTCAATCTTTCCATCTTTTACGATAGGACTAAGATAGGTTAACCATAACTCTTCTGCACTATTTTGAATATCATAAACATCATTTTTCTGCTTTTTTAGTCTATCCCATAAACTATCCAAACTAGGAGTAAATTTTTGATGTAAATTTGCTTTTTCACTCTTTTGTGAGCCATCTGCAAGATAACGATAAGCTCCTTTTTCATCAATATATATTAGATATATATATTTAAACTCATCATTTCTATAGTATGACAAAAGTTTACTTATATCTTTTGATTTGACATTATTT
>CAZIAJ010000031.1:372-12895 GCA_964537565.1 uncultured Sulfurospirillum sp. | reverse complement strand
ATATAATTAAGATACATTATAGGATATATTATGAATTTACTGCATGGAAAATATCAAGATTTTTACAATGAATTAATACAAATAATACCTCAAAAAAGAGTATTTACAGATCCTCTTCATACTTTAGCTTATGGAACTGATGCCTCTTTTTATAGGTTAATACCTAAAATAGTGATTTGGGCATTTAATGCAAGAGAGATTAGCAATATATTGAAATTGTCTTCTGAAATGTCATTACCTGTTGTGTTTAGAGCGGCTGGAACAAGTCTTTCAGGTCAAGCAATTACAGACTCTATTATGATTGTTAGTTCTCGAGATTGGAATAAAATTAAGATAAATGAAGATGCTAGTTTAGTAACGCTTGAACCTTCTGTTATAGGTAGCAGTGCAAATCTAGCACTTTTACCATTTGATAAAAAAATAGGTCCAGATCCAGCGAGTATAAGTTGTGCAATGATAGGTGGAATTGCTGCAAATAATGCAAGTGGTATGTGTTGTGGTATAGCTGATAACTCTTATAAAACTTTAAGTAGTATGAAAATAATTTTTCATGATGGTAGTGAATTAAATACTGCTGATAAAGACAGTATAGAAGAGTTCAAACAAACACATAACAATCTTATTGATAATATAAAGTTATTGTCACAAAAAACAATAGAAAATAGAGCTCTTCATGATAAAATTGTAAGAAAATTTAAGATAAAAAATACTTGCGGTTATTCTTTAAATGCTTTAGTAGATTTTGAAGATCCAATTGATATTATACAGCATCTTATGATAGGCAGTGAAGGAACTTTAGGTTTTATAAAAGAGGTAACTTTTAAAACAGTTCCTGAGTATAAAGATAAAGCTAGTTCTTTAATGATATTTAAAAATATCAAAGATGCTTGTGATGCAGTAATCGTTATGAAAACTCAATGTAGACAAAGTGTTAATGCTGCTGAAATAATGGATAGAGCAGGTCTTAGAAGTGTTGAAAACAAAGAGGGTATGCCTAGTTTTTTAAGAACTTTAGGTGATGAAGCAACAGCAGTTTTAGTAGAAACAAGAGCTACTTGTAAAATTGATTTAGAAAAAAATATAGATATAATATTAGATAAATTAAAACATATAACTCCAGAACTTCCTTTACATTTTACGGATAAAGTAGAAGAGTATACTCTTTTTTGGAAGATTAGAAAAGGACTTTTTCCAGCAGTTGGAGCAGTAAGAAAATCTGGAACTACTGTTATCATTGAAGATGTTGCTTATCCTATTGAAGATTTAGCTGATGCTACTCTTGAGCTTCAAAGTATGTTTAAGAAGTATGGATATGATGAAGCTTTGATTTTTGGACATGCTTTAGAGGGTAATTTACACTTTGTATTTACTCAAGCATTTGAAGAACAAAAAGAGGTTAAAAGATATGAAGAGTTTATGGCAGAAGTTGCAAATCAAGTAGCTGTGAAGTATAAAGGAAGTTTAAAAGCAGAGCATGGAACAGGGCGCAATATGGCTCCTTTTGTTGAACTTGAATGGGGAGAAGATGCTTATAATCTCATGAAAGAGATTAAGAATATATTTGACCCAAAAGGTTTAATTAATCCAGGTGTTATACTAAATAATGATAAAGAGATTCATCTTAAAAACTTTAAAGCAATGCCTATAACAAATGATTATATAGATAAGTGTATAGAGTGTGGATATTGTGAGCCTACATGTCCATCAAATGCTTTAACTCTTACTCCAAGACAAAGAATTGCAAGTAGTAGATATATGGTTAGCTTAGAGCAGTCAGGAAAAGTGGAGGAGCTTAAAGAGTTTAAAAAACTTTTTCAGTATGATGGAATAGAGACTTGTGCAACTTGTCAGTTATGTTCTATTTCATGTCCTATCGGTATAGATACTGGTAATTTAACGAAGCATTTAAGAAGTGAACAGATAGGCTCATTGGGACATAATATTGCAGGGAGTATGGTAAATTACTACGGAGCAATTTTAAGTGCTGGTCGTATTGCTATGAGTGGTGTAAAATGGATAAACAAAAATATTATTTCAGATAAAACTATGACCAGTACGAGTACTAGCCTACGTAAACTTAGTGGAAACAGACTTCCTCTGTGGACTAAAAGTCTACCTAGTGGATATAAGTTTAAAGGTGATACTACATTAAAAAGTGAAAATAAAGTAGTATACTTCTCTTCTTGTATAAATAGAACTATGGCAAACCCCAATGAAAAAGATGATGAAAAACCTCTTGATGTTATTATTATAGGATTACTCGAAAGAGCAGGGTATGAAGTAGTTATACCAGATAATATAGATAATTTATGTTGTGGTATGCCTTTTAGTTCCAAAGGTTATATGAAAGAGGGTAAAAAGAAATCAAAAGAGTTAGAGGATGAACTTAGAATAGCAAGTAAAAATGGAGAGTACCCAATACTTTGCGATATGAGTCCATGTAGTAAAACGATAGCTCAAAATTTTCCAAAAGATTTAAGAGTTTATGATACAGTTGAATTTATATTAGAGTTTTTAACTGATAAACTAGAGTTTAAACAAATATCAGAGCCAATTGTAATTCATACAACTTGTAGTACCAGAAAAACTGGTTTAGCTGATAAATTTGAACAGATTGCTAGAATGTGTAGTACAAATGTTATAGTGCCAAAAGATGTTGGATGTTGTGGTTTTGCTGGTGATCGTGGTTTTACTTTTCCAGAGCTAAATAAATCAGCATTAAGAAATTTAAAAAGTTCAATTCCCAATAATATAAAATATGCATTTTCAACAAGTAAAACTTGTGAAATAGGTCTTAGTGAACATAGCGGTATAGACTATAGATCAATTTTTTATCTTGTCGAAAGATGCACAAAATAACCTTTTTATCTAAAGGGTTTATAGCCCTTTAGAACATTATTTAAGTATGTATAAGTTCAATTCCTTTTTAAGCCATTATTAACCTATGGTTTCTTTAATAAAACCTATGATAAAATAAATTAATTTAAACAAAAAGGGCTATTTCTATGGAACTCAATTTAGTTACAGAAGGCTTGAAGTTTATGGTTTTAGGTATGGTTACTGTATTTTTATTTCTAATACTTATGGTAATTATTCTTCAATTTCAATCAAAACTTGTAAACAAGTATTTTCCACAAAAAGTTGCATCTACTCCTCCTAAAGCAACTAATCCACAAGTGTCATCTAAAAGAGATGATAAGGCACTTGTAGCTGCAATAACAGCTGCAATAACAACTTTTAAAAATTCAAAAAGTTAAAGAAGGTTATAAATGTCAAAAAAATATATTGATATAATGGATACTACTTTTAGAGATGGTTTTCAATCAGTTTTTGGTGGTCGTGTACTTATGGATGACTTTATGCCAGCAGTTGCTGCTGCACGAGAAGCAGGTATCACCCATTTTGAGTTTGGTGGAGGAGCAAGATTTCAGAGTCTTTTCTTCTATCTAAATGAAAATGCATTTGATATGATGGATAAGTTTAGAGAAGTTGCAGGAAGTGAAGCAAATTTACAAACTTTGGCTCGTGGTGTAAATACTGTTATGCTTGATACTGGTAGTCGTGAATTGATTGATTTGCATGCCAAAATGTTTAAAAAACATGGTACTACAACAATTAGAAATTTTGACGCTTTAAATGATATTGAAAATTTAAAATATAGTGGTGAACGTATAACTCATCATGGCTTAAAACATGAAGCAGTTGTTACTATGATGGATTTGCCACCAGGGTGTAGTGGTGCTCATGATGTCGCTTTTTATGAGAAAACTCTTAGAGATATACTTGAAGCTGGTATTCCATATGATAGTATTTGTTTTAAAGATGCTAGTGGAACATCAAGTCCACAAAAAGTTTATGAAACAATAAAAATGGCGAAAAAACTTCTGCCAGAAGATATACATGTAAGACTTCATACTCATGAAACTGCAGGTGTTAGTGTTGCTTGTTATCTCGCAGCACTTGAAGCTGGTATAGATGGTATAGATTTAGCTGCAAGTCCAGTAAGTGGAGGAACAAGTCAACCAGATATTCTAACCATGCTTCATGCAGCAAAAGGTAAAGATTATGATCTTGGAGGATTAGAGTTAGAGAAAATTTTAACTTATCAAGAAGTTTTAAAAGATTGTTTGAGTGATTACTTTATGCCTCCAGAAGCTACACAAGTTTCACCTCTTATACCATTTTCACCAATGCCAGGTGGCGCATTAACAGCTAACACCCAGATGATGAGAGATAACAATATGCTTGAAAAGTTTCCAGAAGTTATTAAAGCTATGAGAGAAGTTGTTGAAAAAGGTGGATATGGAACAAGTGTAACACCAGTTTCACAGTTTTATTTTCAACAAGCATTTAACAATGTTATATTTGGTAGGTGGAATAAGATTGCTGAAGGTTATGGAAAGATGGTTTTAGGTTACTTTGGACATACTCCAACAAAGCCAGATAGTGATATTGTAAGTCTTGCTAGTGAGCAGTTAAAAATGGAACCTACAACAATGAATGCAATAGATATTGCAGATGCAGATGAGACAAAATCTTTAAAATATACTCAAGATATTTTAGAAAAAGAGGGAATTGAAGTAAATGAGGAAAATATTTTTATAGCAGCTAGTTGTAAAGAAAAAGGTATAGCTTTTCTTAAAGGTGAAGCAAAAATAAATGTAAGAAAAAATGAAACAAATGCAAAACAGGAGAAAATCAACGTGGCAAATTCAAATGGAGAGTATACAGTAATAGTAAATGGTGAGAAATTTAATGTACAAGTTAGTGAAGGTCTTGATGCTTCTATTGAGGTGAAATCAGTGACTTCAGCAGCGCCAGTATCTACTCCTACAGTAGCCTCAGCAGGTGAAAAGATAACAGCTAGTTTACCAGGTTCAGTATTTAAAGTTGTTGCAAATGTTGGAGATAGCATAAAAGAGGGTGATGTTCTTATAATTCTTGAAGCTATGAAAATGGAGATAGAAATAGTTGCTCCAAAAGATGGAGTAGTAGCATCTATAGACGTAAAAGAGGGTCAAACAGTAGAAAATGGCCAACTTTTAGCTACTATCTAAGTATAGTTATGAAAAAGTTTTTTTCAAAAAGTTTAGTCATATTGATTATGACATTTGGTATGATGCATTTTATGTCACAGCCATTAAATGCAAGTGAAGTTTTGGTAGATACCTCTTCTAATGTAGTTGTAGAAAAACAGCAAGAACATGTAGCACAAAGTATATCACAGATGTTTGTAAATTTTTATAGGACTACAGGAATTTATGCATTTTTAAATCCTAAAGAGGGGGCAAAAAATGCTTTAGGAGAGCCAATTAGTACTTTTGCACAGAGTTGGGGAAGAGTTATTATGATTTTGATAACTTTTGTTCTATTTTATCTTGCAATTGGTAAAAACTTTGAACCACTTTTGTTACTTCCTATAGCATTTGGTGGACTATTGGCCAATATTCCAATAGCAAATATAATTGGACATGAAGGTTTTATAGGAGTACTATTTGAAGCCGGTATTAAAAATGAACTATTCCCACTCATAATTTTTATGGGTGTTGGAGCAATGACTGATTTTGGTCCATTACTTGCAAATCCAAAAACTGCACTCCTTGGAGCTGCAGCACAGTTTGGTATTTTTGGTTCGCTAGTTGGAGCTCTTGCTTTGTCTGCGTATACACCTTGGTTTGACTTTTCTTTAAAAGATGCTTCAGCAATTGCTATCATAGGTGGAGCTGATGGTCCTACTTCTATATTTGTGGCTTCAAGGCTTGCTCCTGATTTGATGGGTGCTATAGCAGTTGCAGCATACTCATATATGGCTCTAGTTCCTATTATACAACCACCAATTATGAGATTTTTCACAACAGTAGAAGAGAGAAAGATAAAGATGGAACAGTTAAGAGAGGTAAGTAAATTAGAAAAACTTCTTTTTCCTTTAACAGTTTTAATGCTTTCTATCCTAATTTTACCAGAGTCAACACCTCTTATAGGGGCTTTAACATTTGGTAACTTTGCTAGAGTGTCAGGTGTTGTTGATAGACTTTCTGATACAATGCAAAATTCTTTGATTAATATAGTGACAATTTTCTTAGGTTTAGCAGTTGGATCAAAACTAGCAGCAGAAAAGTTTTTGATTGCTGAAACATTAGGAATTCTTGCTATAGGATTAACTGCTTTTGCAGTAGGAACTGCGGCAGGAGTTATAATGGCTAAAATTATGAATAAGTTTTCAAAAACTCCTATCAATCCTCTTATAGGATCAGCAGGAGTTAGTGCTGTGCCAATGGCTGCAAGAGTAAGCAATAAAGAGGGTATGAAATATGATCCTTCTAATATGCTTCTAATGCATGCAATGGGTCCAAACGTCGCTGGGGTAATTGGTTCTGCCGTTGCAGCTGGTGTGTTATTATCAATATTTAAATAAAATAATTAGGGGAACTAAATAATGTCTACGGTCAATGGATTGGATGGATTAGGATTAAGTGATATAAAAGAAATTTATCATAATATAAGTTATGATGAACTTTTTGAAAAAGAGCAACAAGACCCATATGGACATGTTACATCAAATGGTACATTTACAGTTGATACAGGAATATTTACAGGACGTAGTCCAAAAGATAAGTATTTTGTTGATCAAGAACCATCAAACAAATATATCTCTTGGGGAACAGTAAACAAACCAGTATCAAAAGAAATATTTGATGATTTATTTTCTAAAGTAAAAAAACAGCTCTCTGGAAAGAATATTTATATTCAAGATGCATATTGTGGTGCTGCCCCTGAGAGTAGAAAAAGTATACGTGTTGTTACTGAGATAGCATGGCAAGCACATTTTGTTAAAAATATGTTTATTCGACCTAGTGAAGAAGATTTAAAAACTTTTAAACCTGAATTTACTATGTATAATGCTGGAAAATTAAGTAATGAAGATTATGAAAAGCATGGTTTACATTCTGATGTATTTGTTATGTTTAATGTAGAAGAAAATATAGCAATTATTGGTGGAACTTGGTATGGTGGAGAGATGAAAAAAGGGATTTTTTCAATGATGAACTACTGGTTGCCATTAGAGGGTAAATTGGCAATGCATTGTTCTGCTAATGTTGGTGAAAACAAAGATACTGCTCTTTTCTTTGGTCTTTCAGGAACTGGAAAAACAACACTTTCAACTGACCCTAAAAGAAGATTAATTGGTGATGATGAACATGGTTGGGATGATAAAGGTGTTTTTAACTTTGAAGGAGGATGCTACGCTAAATGTATAGGGCTTGATCCTCAAAGTGAACCAGAGATATTTGGAGCTATCAAACGAAATGCTCTTTTAGAAAATGTTGTTATTGATGAAGATGGGAGAGTAGATTATAATGATGGAAGTAAAACTGAAAATACAAGAGTCTCTTATCCGATAGACCATATTGCAAATCATAAAAAATCATTAAAGGCTCCTCATCCAAAGAAAATTATATTTTTGAGTGCAGATGCTTTTGGGGTACTACCTCCTGTTAGTAGACTGACAAAAGAACAAGCAATGTACTATTTTATGAGTGGATATACTGCAAAAGTAGCAGGAACTGAGAGAGGTATAACTGAACCAGTTGCTACATTTAGTTCATGTTTCGGAGAGGCATTTTTACCACTTCATCCAACAGTATATGCAAAGCTTCTTGGTGAAAAGATAGATAAACATGGTGTTGATGTTTATTTAGTCAATACGGGTTGGACTGGTGGACCTTATGGTGTCGGAACTCGTATGAGCATAAAAGCAACTCGTGCATGTATAAATGCTATACTTGATGGTAGTATAGAAAATGAAGAGTTTGAAAAAACTGCAACTTTTGGACTTAGTATTCCTAAAAAATTAGATGGTGTTGATACTGTTGTGTTGAACCCAAGAAATACTTGGAAAAATAAATCTCTTTTTGATGCTTCAAAAAAAGAGTTAGCTGCAATGTTTATTAAAAATTTTAAAAAATATATAACAGAAGATTCAGACTTTTCAAGTGCTGGACCAAAGTTATAACTTTCACAGAGGGAGTTTAAACTCCCTTCTTTTTAGTTAAAGGATTAGGATTGTCAAAAGTTGCTTCAGGAAAAACAACCGCTCCAAAGGCAAAGCTCTTAGATGAGTTTAATGCTTCAATAATGTTTGATAAAGAGCTTTATCTTCAAGATATAGAAGGTTCAATTGCTCATGTAAAGATGCTATCAAAACAGAACATTATCTCAGATAAAGCAAAAAAGAAAATTATAGATGGCTTATATGTAGTTAAAAGTGAGATAGAAGATGGAGAGTATAAATTTGATATAGCAGATGAAGATATACATATGTCTATTGAGAGCCGTTTGAGTACTCTTATAGGTGATGATGCAAAAAGAATGCATACTGCAAGAAGTAGAAATGATCAAGTGGCATTAGATTTTAGAATGTATGTTTTAAAAAGTAATAGAGATTTAGTAGAGCTTCTTTTTGAATTGGAGAGTGTTTTACTTGATATTTCTAAAAAACATACAAAGACACTTCTTCCTGGTATGACACACCTTCAACACGCTCAACCAATAAATTTTGCTTATCATATGCTAGCTTATGTTTCTATGTTTAAAAGAGATATAGAGAGATTTGAAAGCTCATGTGAGAGAAATAATATATCTCCTATCGGATGTGCTGCACTTGCTGGAACTCCATACAAAACAGATAGAGAGTATGAAGCAAAACTTTTAGGTTTTGATAGTGTTAGTATAAATTGTCTGGATACTGTAAGTGATAGAGATTTTGCATTAGAGATTCTTTTTAATATCTCAACAATGATGATGCATATTTCACGTCTATCTGAAGAGATAATTCTTTGGAGTAGTAGTGAGTTTGGATTTGTAGAGCTTAGTGACGAGTATAGTACAAGTAGTTCAATTATGCCTCAAAAAAAGAATCCTGATGTTCCTGAACTATTACGTGGTAAAACTGGGCGTGTAAATGGAAATCTTATCTCTTTATTAACCGTCTTAAAAGGTTTACCACTCGCATACAATAAAGATATGCAAGAAGATAAAGAGGGTGTTTTTGATAGTGTAAAAACAGCAACAATTTCTATAAAAATTTTAAGTGAAGCTCTTAAAGGTATGAAAATAAATAAAGAAGCTATGTTAAAAGCTACTAAAAAAGGACATCTTAGTGCTACTGATTTGGCTGATTATTTAACAAAAAATTGTGGATATACTTTTAGAGATGCTTATAAATTAACAGGTGAAGTAGTAGCTTATGCAGAAGATAATCAAAAAGATATAAGTGAGTTGAATTTTGAAGAACTTCACAAGTTTGAGACAAGTATAAAAGAAGATATTATAAATACTCTGCAACTTGAATCGTCTATGAATGCTAGAGATTCTGAAGGCGGAACAGCTACATGTTCCACCTTGACTCAATTAGAGTATTTTGAAAATTGGTTAAATACTAAATAAAGTTTTTCGAGTCACTATCACTAAGGTGGCTCCAACTTAATTTTGCTCCACCTAAAAGATGGAAATGAAGATGCATGACTTCTTGTCCACCATTGCTTCCATTGTTTGTAATTAATCTATATCCACTTTTATCTAAACCTAAAAAAGTTGCTACTTCTTGAGTAAAGGTAGTTAGTCCAGCCATTGTTTCAGGACTGACTTGTTGAAAGTTTTCAACTTCAACTTTAGGTATGATAAGTATATGAATTGGTGCTTTGGGATTTATATCATGAAATGCCAAAAAATCATCATTTTCAAGTACTTTATTGCATGGAAGTTCACCGTTTATTATTTTTGTAAATATTGTCATTTGTTCTCCTATATTTTTTATTATTGTACCACTTAACCGTTTTATAATCAACTTTTTAATAAAATAGATAAAAATTATTATAAGGCATTACAATTGAAAGAGATGGAAAAGCAGATTATAGCTTGTGAATCTTTAAAAGAGTTAGAAGCACTTAGAGTTTCTATGTTCGGTAAAAAAGGTTATTTTGCAGGCCAATTTGCGAAAATGAAGAGTATATCAAATGAAGAGAAGAAAGAGTTTGCACAAAAATTAAATACTGATAAAGAGCATTTTTTAAATCTATTAAGTGACAAAAAAATAGTACTAGAGTCTGAAGCAATAGCTTATGAGATGAAAAAAGATGGTGTAGATGTAACGCTATTTAATGCAACTAGTGAGGCGGGAGCTTTACATCCTGTTATGGATACTATGGATAAGATTATAGAGTATTTTGTTGCTATGAATTTTTCTATAGAAGAGGGTCCTTTAGTAGAAGATGATTTTCATAATTTTGAAGCATTAAATCTTCCAAAGTACCATCCTGCTCGTGATATGCAAGATACTTTTTATTTTGAAGATAGTATGCTTTTAAGAACTCATACAAGTCCAGTTCAGATAAGGACTATGTTAAAAGAAAAGCCTCCAATTCGTATGATTTGTCCAGGGGCTGTTTTTAGAAGAGATTACGATTTAACGCATACTCCTATGTTTCATCAAGTTGAAGGACTTGTTGTTGGTGGAAGTGGTGAAGTATCATTTGCCAATCTAAAGTATATCTTGGAAGATTTTTTAAAGTATATGTTTGGTGAAGTAAAAGTACGTTTTCGTCCATCTTTTTTTCCATTTACAGAGCCAAGTACAGAAGTAGATATAAGCTGTATCTTCTGTAAAGGTGATGGTTGTAGAGTATGCTCTCATACTGGTTGGCTTGAAGTACTTGGAAGTGGTTATGTTGATGAAAATGTTTTCAAAGCTGTTGGTTATGAAGATGTTAGTGGTTATGCCTTTGGACTTGGAGTTGAGCGATTTGCAATGCTTCTACACAAAATACCTGATTTACGTTCTTTGTTTGAGGGCGATTTAAGACTGTTGGAGCAATTTAGATGATATTAACAAGAACATGGTTAAATGAGTGGATAAACTTAAAAAATATAACAAGCGAAGATATATGCAGTACGCTAAATTCTATAGGTCTTGAAGTAGATAGTTTAGATAAGATTAGAGTTCCCAAAAATATAGTAGTTGGAAAAGTTCTTACTTGTAAGAAACATCCTGATGCAGATAAATTAAATGTTTGTGAAGTTGATTTAGGTGATGAAACAAAACAGATAATTTGTGGTGCAAAAAATGTAAAAGCTGGTCTGCATGTAGTAGTATCAAAAGTAGGAGCTATTTTACCAAATGGTATGGAGATTAAAGAGGCAAAGCTTCGTGGTCTTGATTCAAGTGGTATGATATGTTCATCTGAAGAGATTGGACTTCCAAAGATGTGTGATGGTATCATGGTTTTAGATGATAGTATTGGTGAGCTTATTCTTGGACGGGAGTTTAGTGAATATGAATTTGTAAATGATGATGTAATTGAAATTGAACTTACAGCAAACCGTGGTGATTGTTTGAGTATTCATGGCGTTGCACGTGATTTGAGTGTTCCTTATGATTTAGATTTAGCAACTTTTAGTAGTGAAGATGAAGATCACCAGTTGGGTATAGGAAGAGTTCTAAATATAAGTGCAAGTGATAAAGTTGATGCATCTTTACTTTATAGAGTTTATGACAAAGAAGATATTAAGAGTTCATTTTTGATTGATCTTCGTTTAGCTATTGCAGATATATATAAGCCTACAGACCTAGAGAGGGTAGTAGAGTATGCAACTTATACTACAGGTGTCTTACTTAGAACTTACTCACATGCTTGTTTTTCAAATATAGATGGAAAAGCAACTGTTAAAATAAAAAAACATACAAATGGACTTGATGCAGTTTTTAATAAAAATTCTCAAATTATGTCATATGTTGGTATTTCACAATGTGAAGACACTAAAGCAAAAAAAGAAGATAAAAGAGTTATATTAGAAGCAAACTATACTAATCCAGAGATTATTTCAATAAATAGTTCAAATAAAAAATTAGAATCTGATAGACATTATTATCGTTCAAGTCGAGGAAGTGAGCCAGATTTAGATTTTGGTATGGATTATATGATAGAACTTTTAAAAAAATATTCAAAAATAGTTTTATATGCAGGAAGTCAACAAGTAATACAAGATATAGATGAGATGAGAATTCCTATAGATTTAAATATTTTAGCAGATATTATAGGTGAAGAGATTCCAAAAGATAGAATTATACAGATACTTAAGCGCCTTGGTTTTGGAGTTATTTTTAAGAGTGAACAGAGTGTTATGAATGTTATAGTTCCTCCCCATCGTCATGATATAGTAAATATTCAAGATGTTTGTGAAGAGATAGTACGTATAGTTGGTATTGACAATATAACTTCAAAGCCACTCATATTTGCAGAACGTGACAAGATGAATAACTCATATCATAATTTTCAAAAACGAAAAATGTATAGACATCGTGCTGTTGGAGTTGGCTTTTTTGAAACACTTCATTTTGTATTTGATCATCGTGAGAGAGTAGAAAAATATGGACTTAAAACAATTTATAAAAAAAGGGAAATTACAAATCCAATTACAAATGAGTTAGATACTTTACGTTCATCTTTAATACCAAATATATTGG
>CAZIAJ010000031.1:0-362 GCA_964537565.1 uncultured Sulfurospirillum sp. | reverse complement strand
TATATTGGAATCAGTTAGTAGAAATACAAAGTTTGGTAAAAAAAGTATAAAACTTTTTGAAGTAGGAACAGTATTTGATAAAAGTAGAGAAGAGACAACAAATATCGCTTTTGTTTTTAGTGGTGAAGTTGAAATAGGAAAAGTTTCTAACCATGGAAAACCTGCTAATATAGATTTTTTTAGTTTTGCAGACAAGGTTAGTAGTGTTATTGGAAATTTTGAAATTGAAACCTCTACATGTAAAGATAAATTAAGCAGTCCTTATGAGTATGGAAGAGTTATTATAAATGAAAAAAATATACCTTATATAGCAAGAGTTCAAAAAAAAAAAAAAAAAGAGTTAGACCTAAATTGTACTTATA
>CAZIAJ010000030.1:0-13044 GCA_964537565.1 uncultured Sulfurospirillum sp. | reverse complement strand
GTTCTAATATAACATACGAATCAAAAAATATATTATGTAATATAGAAGCTTTACAAAAAGCAGCTGCAAATATAGGTTTTATAAATGCTACACAAGATATAGATGGGGTTTTTAGAAGATTACCTCTTTTTATAAAATATAAGGACAAATTAATACCTACATTAGGGTTTGCTACACTTATGAGTTTAGATAAAGCTATTGTTGAGAAAAATAGTGTTTCTATTTTAGGGCATAATATAAAAACTTCAGAAAATGGAAATGTACTTTTAAACTTCTATGATAAAAGTTGGTATAAAACGGTGTCAGCTATAGATGTACTTTTAGGTAAAGTAAATCAAAATATTTTAAAAGGAAAATTTGTATTTATAGGAACATCAGCTATAGGTTTACATGATAGATATATTATCTCTTCATCAAGAAGTATTTCAGGTGTTGATATACATACAACATTAATTGACAATATACTTAATGATGAGTTGATATATGAAAAGGCCAATATGAAAAATATCAATATGATATTGGCAACATTGATACTTTTTATTTTACTCTACTATATGGAACAAAAAAAGCAAATAGAGATGATGTTTATTTTTGGTTTTACAGCGGTATTTTATATTGGATTTTCTATTTTTATGTTTTTCAATAATATATACATATCTTCTGCATATTTTTTAGTTCCTTTACTTGTAGGCTTTTTTATAATAAATATTATATTAATAATAAATAATTATAAAGAAAAAAAACTATTTTTCGAACAACTATCAAAAGCTCGTTCATCTGCTATAGATAGTATGGCTTTAGTTGTTGAGAGTAGAGATACAGAAACTGGTGCTCATATAAAACGAACAAAAGAGTACATTAGTTTTTTAGGTGAGTATTTATATAAAAATGATATTTATAAGAAAATTTTGACAAGAAAATTTAGATTTTTAGTTAATATAGCAAGTCCTCTTCATGATATAGGTAAAGTAGCAATTCCTGATAGTATTTTAAAAAAGGAAGGAAGGCTAACTAAAGAAGAGTTTGATATTATGAAAAACCATGCAAGTATAGGCAAAGATATTATAAAAAATGCTTTAAAAGACAATAAAGATAATGAATTTTTACAAATGGCATTAAATATTGCATATTATCATCACGAAAAGTGGGATGGTACAGGTTATCCCTCAGGTCTTAAAGGAAATAGGATTCCTCTTGAAGCTAGGATGATGGCGTTAGCTGATGTTTACGACGCGCTTATAAGTAAAAGAGTTTATAAGGAGTCTGTTAGTTTTGAAGAATCAGAAAAAATAATCATAGAAGGTAGTGGAACACATTTTGATCCTATCCTCGTTGGTGCATTTATTGAAATAAAAGATAAGTTCAAAGATATTGCTATGAGGATTAAAGAGTAATTTTATTTAGCATATTTGGTTAATAAAAATGCCATAGGTATACAACCAATAGCTATAATATTACATATTATGTATGTTATATGTAAACCATATATATCCCCTAGTAAACCAACAAAAAATACTATAGCTGCACTAACTCCAAAATTGATTGACATATACATACTATTCATAAAAGTGGGCATATGAGAGCTTGTACTTTGTACTGTTGCCATTAAAACTGGTCCAGTAGAAAAAAGAAAGAATCCAATGAGTGGTAGAAGAAAAATAGAACCAAATAATATAAATAACACCATACTAAGTACAGCGCCAGTAGTAGCTACAATAAGTGTAGTTTTTTTGCCTATTTTATCTGATATACTTCCTGATATAAGTGTTCCTATAACACCAAAAAATTGTAGTATAGATATAGATATACCAGCATACCAAAGTGATTCTCCCTGATTTACTAAATAGACTGGAAGATAGAGAGTAAGCGCACTTTTCATTGCTGATTGAAAGAGTAAAAATCCACCAAGAACGAGGAAAAAAGGTTTGTAAGTTTTTAGTAGTTTTTTTGTATCTCCTTTTTCTTTTGGTTTTTGAATTGGTCTTTTTGTATCAAAGTCTTTTAGCTTTATGTATAGTATAATTGAAGCTACAATTCCAAGAGGCATAAGCCTATAAATCTCTTCCAAGCCCCATAAGGATACGGCACCAGTAACGATAAGTGGACCAAGTGTTCTAGCACTTTCTCCACCAACCATAAAAAAGCTCATGCCAGTTCCAACTCTTTCTCCACTAGCTTCTTTTATCATAGTTGGGCTTGGTACATGAAATAAAGCTGCACTAATACCCGCAACAAATATAAGTATAAGAAGCATAATGTATGAGTTAGCAAGACCAACTAGACTCATAGATATAGCAGTGATAGCAGGTGTTAGTATAACAAAGTATTTAAGTCCAGTTTTTTCTGCAATTAATCCAAAAAAAGGGTTAAAAAGAGAGGGAACTCTTCTAGCTATATCTAAAAATGCAGTCATAAAAAGACTCATACCAAGTTTTTCTATAAGTAACGGTAAAAGAGGAGCTAAAAAAGATGAGTAAACATCATGCATAAAATGAGCCGTTGAGATAGTTAAAACTTCTGATTTTTTAAACTGTTTTTTATTCATTATGATTCTTCTTTATTAAGAAAGTGGGAGTTTATGGCGAGAAGGAGTAGGAATCGAACCTACCTCCAGACGGTCAACCGCCCAGACATCGGGTTTGAAGCCCGTGATGCCCACCAGGGTCATATTCCCCCCACTTTTAAGACGTTATTTTAGCAGATATTAGGTAAATATTAGCTTACCATTATAGATTATTTTTATTTACTATCTTTTGGTGTTATTTAAATAACAAAATACTTATGAGCATCTTCTCTTTTTGATAAAGGAACGGTATTTATAGTTTCATCTCCAATAAATACATCATACGTAAGTTCTGGATTAGTTTTAGCAAATGTTAAAATTATACGAGCTGTTAAATCTTTATCTGATTTTGTTGCTTCGTTTGATAAAAGAGCAAAAGGTCCAGGTATTTCATCTGCTTTAACTTTTAGATATTTATTATTTGAAGCATTTTCAAGTAGCTCATTTTCTTCTTTATCTCTTCCTATTACAAGCTTAGAGCCATCTGGAAGTCTTAAATGACGACCATTCTTGAGTACATCTATATCTTCTACTTCTAAATCATTATGTTCTATAAATTCTCTCATCTTTTTTGTAAAGTTTATATCTGTTAAAAGACATCCACCTCCTGGACTTTGAAAATCTTCCCAACCAAAATCTTTAGCAAGTTGAAGTTGTACTTCTCTACCTCTTCCATTGATATCTAAAAGTTTTTCTCTATCAACCCAGCCTTCACGTTCTGGTTTAGTTATAGCCATGTTCTTTGCACACATTGGACGAAGTATTAAATCATCTTCATCAAGTGCAAGTTTTTTTACTAAGGCAAGTGCCTCTACGCGTTGACTCATAGGACGTTGACCTACCACTTCACCAGTTACCATAAAATCAGCATTTAACTCTTCAAAATATTCACGAGCAATTCTGAACATAAAACCATGGCAATCAATGCATGGATTAAAATGTTTTCCATAACCATATTTAGGATTGAAAAGGACCTTTTTTATATATTCATCTCTTACATCAATGACTTTGAATTGTGCACCTGCAAGTTCCGCTCTCCTTTTCATTGTATCATTTACATTAGTTCTACTTCCAAAACCTATATTCATATTGATTGCTGTTACTCTTATGCCTTGATCAACCATAAGTTTAATAGCAATCATACTATCAAGCCCACCACTAAAAAGTGCTATTGCATGTCGTTGTTTATCTTTCATATTTTACTAGTTTTCCTTGTTTTAGTTTCATTATTTTATTTTGAATTTTACGCATTGTAAAACTCTTATTTTTATAATCCATATTTGAGTTTTTTACTTTTTTTAACTCTTCACTATAAAAAGCATATAAAAACCTAATCATAGAGCCTATTATATCCTCTTCATCATACTCTTTTATATCATCGTTCAATAGTATATTTCTTAGGTGTGGATTTTCAAGGTCGTTATTAAGAAGTGCTAAAAGCTCCATTTGATGAGTTTGAAACATACTAGCGTCTATTGTATCTAAAAGTGTATCTATAAAATTGGGTTTGGTCAATAGAGTTTTGATTATGGTGAGTTCTAGTATATCTTCAAAGACTCTTTTTTTACCTCTTAATTTATTTGATTGATGTGTTTGTACTTTTACTAAATTTTGATTTATATTTAGAGTGCCAGAGAGAATACCTGCATAACTATTTGCAATTGTGCTTGGAAGGGTTTTAAGATAGGTACTTCCCTCTTCTAGTGCTTTTTGTTTTTCAAGCGGGTCATGAAGATTGTACTTTTTTACTATTTTTTCTATTGCAAATTCTATAAATGGTTGGGGATTATTGAAGAGTTTGCTTAGCTTATCACTTTGACCACTTTGTACCATATCTGCAGGATCTTTTCCTTCTGTAAAAAGGATTACACCACCATCTATACCTACACTACTTAGCATCATAGAAGCCTTTAAAGCAGCATTTACTCCTGCATTATCACCATCGTAAGCTAATATAACTTTTGGATTACCTCTACTTATAAGTGGAATATGCTCTTTTGTAAGAGCTGTTCCTAGAGTTGCAACTGCATTTGTAAACCCAGCTTGATGTAGCATAATAACATCAAGATAACCCTCTGTCACTATAACAGATTTGTTCTGGTAGATACTATCTTTTGCAAAATTATACCCATATAAAAGGTATGATTTATTAAAAAGTTTTGTTTGTGGAGAGTTTACATATTTGGCTTGATGTCCACTTATTGTACGCCCTCCAAAGCCTACAATTTTACCGCTTGCAGAGCGAATAGGAAAGGTGATTCTATCTATAAACCTAGCATAGTTTTTACCATTGTCTCCTACTCCAGCTACACCCACCTCGATAGCTTCGCTTATGGTGTATCCATTTGAGCTTAAAAAATTTAAGTTTTCTGATGAGCTTGGGGCATATCCTAACTCAAACTTTTCAACACTAGCCTCTCCTATGCCTCTGTTTTGTATATATTTAACTGCCTCTTTTTTATGGTCAAGATTTTTTTTAAAAAACATATTGATATTTTCTAATAACTTTCTATCTTCTTTAATCTTTCCATCATTTGAAGTATAATCAAGAGAAAAGTTGTACATAGAAGCAAGTTTTTCAATAGTCTCTGGATATGTAAGCTTTTCATATTCCATTACAAACTTGATGCTATCACCACCAGCTCCACAACTAAAACAGTGATATATCTGTTTACTTGGACTAACTACTAAACTTGGATTGCTATCATCATGAAACGGACAGACACATTTCCAGTTTGCACCATTTTTCTTTAGTTCCATATAGTGTCCAACTACATCAACAATATCAAGGCGAGATTTTAGATTTTCTATCGAATTATTATCTATCATTACATCTGTATATCATTTAATTGTCTCCTTTTTACTGAGCAAAGCCCAGTAAAAATTCCTTTTACTAAAGCATGAAGCATAGCTTCTGTATATCTCATCTTGTTATTATACTAAATTTGGTATAATAATCACTTTACGTCAAGGAGTTATATGTTTTTAGAGTATCGTGATCCTATGGTTGGTCTTATTATTCTTTTTTCTGCCATATTTGTAATCTCTTTTGTAAATTATTGGTGGGGTACTTATAAAAGTAAAGAAGAAAAAGCAGGTATAGAAGATTTTATAAAAAGATTTGAGATTGTTAGTGATGAGGGAGAGTTTAAATCTCTTTTAAAAGACAAAACAATTCCTGTGGAATCCTTAGTTCTTTTGGCTCATGGCTATAGTAAAAGTGGAGATTTTGATAAAGCAATAGGTCTCTATCTTTTAGCTCTCGATAGAACTAAAAAAAGAGAAGAGAAAAAGTATATTTTAAGTGAGCTTGGCAAAACATATTTTGGTGCAGGGTTTTTAAGAAGAAGTTGTGAGGTCTTTTTAGATTCACTAAAACTTCACCCAAGAAATGAAGAATCTTTAAAGTATTTAAGTGTTAGTTATGAAAAATTAAAAGAGTACAACAGAGCTATTGAAGTTTTAGATTCACTTGAAGAATTAGGTGCAAAAGTAGATAAACAAAGAGATTATTTAAAAGCACTTTCTATAAAATATGATTATAAACTTAGCGATAAAGAGAAGATAGAAAAATTAAAAAAAATGCTTTTATCGGCACCATTTTTACAAAGAAAAATATTTGAGTTATGGCAGATAACAAAAGCAGAAGTAGATATAGAACTTTTTGAAACATTTGATCATAAAAAACTCTTAGATATGCTATGGTTGGTGGATATAAATTGGTTTGATATTACTACATGTAAAGCCCCTTTAGTTCAACAAATATGTAGTGCAAGAGGTTTAACAGTATCAAATCAAGATAAATATGACTATTTTGAGTTAGAAGTTCTTTCAAAGCTGAACTCTATGGGATATAAAAAAGCAAATCTTAGTTTTGAGTATGTATGTAGTGCTTGTAAAAATAGTTTTCCAATTCATTCTCACAGATGCCCAAATTGTCAAGCTATTGCAACAGCAAGCATAGTGCCAGTAATTACAAAAGATAACTATGAGGATAGTGTATCGTTTCAATAAATAAAAAGGAATTGTATTGATTAAATCATTAGAAAACTTACAAAAGCGTCTGGATTATCAGTTTGAAAATCAAAATCTGATAATCGAGGCACTTACACATAAGAGTTATAAAAAACCTTACAACAATGAAAGGTTAGAATTTTTAGGAGATGCTGTACTCGATTTGATAGTAGGTGAGTATCTGTTTTTTAAGTTTACAAATGTTCCTGAAGGTGATTTGTCAAAACTTAGAGCTTCGCTGGTAAATGAAAAGGGTTTTGAAAAATTGGCACGTATGTTAAAGCTTGGTGAGTGTATATATCTTTCAACTGCCGAAGAAAATAACAGTGGAAGAGATAAATCATCACTACTTTCAAATGCCTTTGAAGCAGTTATAGGAGCTTTGTACCTTGAAGCAGGTCTTGAAAAAGTCCGCTCAACAGTAATACCTATTTTAGAAGAAGCATACCCTAGGATTGATTTGGATACAATTTTTAGAGATTATAAAACAACTTTACAAGAGTATACACAAGCCAATCAAGGAATAACACCAGAGTACATTATGGAGCGTTCTTTTGGACCAGACCATCAAAAAGAGTTTGAAATATCAGTTAATATTCATGGAAAACAGATATCTAAGGCTTTAGGAAAAAGTAAAAAAGAGGCTCAACAAAATGCTGCTCAAAAAGCATTAGAAATTTTAAGTAGAGAGAATAATTAGATGAGTAATAGTTTTGGAAAAAAGTTTAGTTTCACTACTTTTGGTGAATCACATGGAAAGGCATTAGGTTGTCTAATAGATGGAGTACCAGCTGGATTAGAGATAGATGAAGAGTTTATTCAATCTGAACTAGATAGAAGAAAACCAGGACAAAATAAATTTGCAACAGCGAGAAGTGAAGGCGATAAAGTAGAAATATTAAGTGGTGTTTTTGAAGGTTTTAGTACAGGAACACCGATAGCTTTGATAATTTTTAATGAGAATCAAAAAAGTAGAGATTATGAAAATGTAAAAGATATATTTCGACCAGGGCATGCTGATTTTACTTACTTTCATAAGTATGGCTTGAGAGACTATAGAGGTGGAGGTAGAAGTAGTGCAAGAGAGACAGCAGCACGTGTAGCAGCTGGAGCTATAGCAAAACTAATGCTAAATCAAATAGGTCTACATGTAAAGAGTGGAGTGTGTGAGATTGCAGGTATAAAAGCTCAAAATCTTGATTTTAATTATGTAAAAAATAGTGAAATATATGCACTTGATAAGCAAAAAGAACAGAGTTGGAAAGATGCTATTTTAAAAGCAAAAAACTCTCATGATTCAGTTGGTGGAGTTGCTCATGTAAAAGTAGTTAATGCACCAGTTGGCCTTGGTGAACCACTCTACTATAAATTAGATGCTATCCTAGCAGAAGCTATGATGGGGATTAATGGAGTAAAGGCTGTAGAGATAGGAGAAGGCTTTAACTCCTCAAGTCTTAGAGGTTCTCAAAATAACGACCATATCAAAAAAGATGGATTTGTTACAAATCATAGTGGAGGAATTTTGGGTGGGATTAGTAATGGTGATGATATAGATTTAAGAGTTTATTTTAAACCAACACCATCAATATTTATAAATCAAGATACGGTTGATACTTCTAATAAAGAGCAAAACTGTGCTTTAAAAGGTAGACATGATCCTTGTATTGCTGTTCGAGGAAGTGTGGTAGCTGAATCTATGACAGCTCTTGTTTTAGCAGATATGGTTTTGTTGAGTATGAGTTCAAAGATTGATAATGTCAAAAAAGTTTTTTCTTAGTTTTTTACTATTTTTTGTAGTCACTATACCTTTAGTATTTATTATATCAGATATGGTTACTTCAAAAAAAGTAGTCAAAAAAGAGAGAGTTATAGAAAAAAGAGTAAAGACTTATAGGTATAGAAAATATGCACATGTAAAGAGTTTTTATAAAGATATTACTGAAGGGGCTATAAAGATAGCAATAAAATACAATATTCCACCAGCAGCACTTCTTGCTATTGCAGGAGTGGAGTCAGGCTATGGAAGGGGTTATGTAGCACGTATAACGGGTAATATATTAAGCCTTGGAGCAAAAAATAATGAGGCAGAGCTTCCAGCACTAAATTTACCAAATTTAAAGAAAGATAGTTCTGTTGTAGTATATGGTGATTTGATTGGGAAATATGGTGAAGATGAATTAGAGTGGAAGCTTAGAGCTAAAAGTCTTAAAAAAGATTATAGACCTATGAATTTTGCAGGAACAAATAGACAGTTAGATTATTTTGATAGGAATTTAAAACAGAAGAGAAAAGCAAATTTAGAGTGTATAGAAGATTTTGCAAAAGTTTGGATAAGTAGAAGTAAAAAGTTTAAACCATTTGTTGATGCAAGAGAGATGTTAGATAAGCAAGTAAAACTTAACTCTAAAAATATTTTATTTGATAGAGATTTAAATATTAAATTTATATATATGATAAGTGGAAAAGAAAACTCTTTTAACTATCGTAAAACTTGGGCACCAAAAGTAGTAAAGATTATGGATAATGTAGGTCTAATTGATCTCACAAGAGCTATATACTTAGAAGATAAAATTTTTGATGAGGTTTGGTAGGAGAAATTTTACTCCTACCGATAAAACTATTTTTTTTGTGAGCTTATATATGCATGGATTGATTTTGCAGTATTTTTTCCTTCTCCTAAAGCTTTTATAACTGTTGCAGCACCACTTGCTGCATCTCCTCCAGCAAAAGTACCTTCAACACTTGTCATATGATTTTCATCAACTATAATCACACCTTTTTTATCTCTTTTTATTTCAGGAGCACGATCTAAAAAAAGTCTATTTGGTACAGTTCCTAATGCTTCTATAACAGTATCAACAGCCATATAGTAATTGCTTCCTTCTATTGGTTCTGGTGAAAGTTTACCATCTTCAGTTTCAACTAATCTCATTTTAATAAGTTCCATGTAATCAACAAAACCTCTATCATCACCATGAAACCTAATAGGATTTACTAATTCATGAAATATAATACCCTCTTCAAGTGCATGATGAAGTTCTTCTTCCCGTGCAGGAGCATGCTCCTTAGTTCTTCTATATATAATATGAACTTCTTTTGCACCTAGTCTTAAAGCAGTTCTAGCTGAGTCCATAGCAACATTACCTGCACCAATTACAGCTACTATTTCTCCTACAACAATAGGAGTATCCCATTCAGGAAATTTGTATGCTTTCATAAGGTTTGCACGTATAAGAAATTCATTTGAAGAGTAGACACCATCTAGGGGATTTTCTCCTGCAATACCCATAAATTTTGGGGCTCCTGCACCCATAGCTAAGAAAACTGCATCATTTTGGCTGACAAGCTCATAATAATAGATATTTTGTCCAACAGTATGGTTTAATTCTATTTTAACTCCCATATCTTCTAGTTTTTGTATTTCAGCGTCTACAATATCTTTTGGAAGTCTAAACTCAGGTATGCCATACTGTAAAACTCCACCTGCCTTATGCAATGTTTCGTAGATTGTCACAGCATATCCATATTTTCTACACTCTGAGGCACAAGCAAGTCCTGCTGGACCTGAGCCAACTATAGCTACATGTTTATCTTCATTTTCAGCAATAGCTTGGTCTATTTCTATTTTATGTTTACTTCCCCAATCAGCTATAAAAGCTTCAAGTTTTCCAATGGCTATAGGTTCATTAAATTTTACTAAGATACAGTCACCTTCACATTGATTTTCTTGTGGACAAACTCTTCCTGAACAAGCTGGAAAAGTATTATCTTCTTTAACTAATAAGTAAGCTTCTTTAAATTTCCTTTGACTTATTAAAAGATTCATCTCTTTTATCCCTATATTTACTGGACAAGCAGGCTCACATTTTGGTTTTTTACACTGTATACATCTTGTTGCTTCTTCTACAGCTTCATCTTCAGTATATCCATAAGGAACAGAATTGAAATTTTTTATACGTTGTAAAGCAGGTTGTTCTCCCATAGGGACTCTTGGTTCTATTCTTGGCATTGTCCACATCCTCCTTTATGACCTTTATGAGCTTCATAATAATCATTTGCTATTTTTTCTTCATTTTTGAACATACTATATCTTTTCATAGCTCTCGTCCAGTTTATTTTTCTACTATCAAACATAGGACCATCAACGCAGGCTAGTTTCATTTCTCCATCTATATAAACTCTACAGGCTCCACACATTCCAGAGCCATCTACCATCATTTGTCTAGTTGTAAACATATTGTCTATGTTGTTTTTAGCTAGTATTGTAGATACAGCTTTCATAGTAGGAAGTTTTCCTCCTCCAAAAACATAGTCAATTTTTACACCATTATCTATAAGGTTTTGTAGTGTAGCAACATAGCTACCTTCATTACCAAAAGAGCCATCCTCTGTTGTTATAAAATGCCTATGAGCTACACTTTTAGCAAGATAATCTTCAGGGTATATCTCTTTTTGACTTGGAAAAGTTTGTATAGATATAAGGGTGTTGCCTTCTATTTTACTAAGAGCTTCACATATAGCGTAGTTTTCAGCATGTCCACAAACTGCATCTGAAACTACAACTACAGTACCATACTTCCTTTCTTCAATACCATGCCCTAAAGGACCAATAACATTTTCAAAACTAGTCATACCATCTCTTAACTCTTTAGATGTTTTACCAAGCTTTCGTATAAACATACTAAGTTTACCATCTTCTACTTTCATGACAGACATTGGAATTCTTTCTCCCTCTTTTCTCGTCATAAGCATTACGAATTGTCCTGGATGAAATCTCTCTGCAACCTCAGGTGCTTCAACATCAACTAAAAAGTCAATTGAATCAAGATCCATCATCTGTGTTATTTTAAACGACACATACTCCTCCTTTAAAATATTAAATTATTAATATAATCTTAGAGCAATAAAAAATATAAGTATATAAAATGACATAATTTATACATAAGTCAAACTGATAATTATTATTATGAGTAAAATAGGAACATTAAAAAAGGAGTATTCTTATCTTTAAAATATCAACTTTAGATAGTTTAAAGATCAGAATCTAATTAAAATAGAGTAGGTTCTCTTAATTTTTTGATTTTAAAACTTTTTCTATGGATTTTGGAGTAGCCAAACTCTGAAATTTCTTGTATATGTAAAGCTGTTCCATATCCCTTATGTTTCTTAAATGAGTAGTTTGGAAAATCTTTTGCTACTGTATACATGTAATGATCACGGCTAACTTTTGCTAATATACTAGCTGCACTTACTTCAGGAACTTTAGCATCAGCTTTTATCATAGTTTCTATACCACTTACCCCAAAAGAACTATTACCATCCATTAGAATATTAGAATCAATAAAATGCTCTTTGATAGTTTGTATGGCATGCCTCAAACAGTAACTTAATCCTTTTTTATCAATCAGGTCATTATCATAAAAGATTATTTTGTATTTTGCATTTTTTTTTATTGTATCAAATAGTAACTCTCTCTTTTTTTCACTTAAAATTTTGGAATCATCTAAACCACAAATTTTTTTATTTAAAACTACACCTGCTACGACAAGAGGTCCTGCAATACATCCTCTTCCTGCTTCATCTATACCACATAGCATATTTATCTCCTTTATGTGTAAAGCATATTTTAATGAAATTAAGCTTAAAATGTATCTATGGAAAAAGTAACTTTAGAACTTCAAAATGCTCTTGATAAAGAGTTAAGTCTTATGAAAAATGACTTTTATTATCAACAAATAGAAATAGAAAGAGATGGTGAAAAAAAGATAGTAAGATTAGATACATCTTTTAACTCCCTTGGTGTTTTAGGAGGTGATAGTTATTCGTTAAGAAAAACTGTAGATGGAAAAGTTATTTTTTTTCTTCTAGATGCTATGGGAAAGGGGATTTCTGCATCTATTACTGCAGCGACAAGTGCATCTCTTCTAAATTATATATTTGATCAAATGAAAATGCAAGGTGATTTTGAATTTGAAAGATGGATAAAACGTTATGTTGATTTTGTTAAAAATGAGATTTTAGAAAATGAGATGTTGGCTATATTCTTTGGCTGTTATGATAAAAATAGAGGATTTTTTGATTATGCATCTTTTGGTATGCCCGCATCACTTATGCAGACTTGTGATGGAGAATTTATTAAGATAAAAAGTAATAATGCACCAATAAATAGATATACAGATGAATTTATGATAAAAAAATTAGATGTAAAACGGTTAAAAAAAGCACTTTTTTATTCAGATGGTCTTTGTGAAACGAGACTTGAAAATGGTGAGTTATATAGGGATGAACTGTATCAAGAATATATTGAGTCTGAAAATTTTTTAAATTTCAATAATTTTGAGTATAAAAAATACAAAGCAGTGACACTAAACAATGGATAAAAAGCAAATAATAAATCTTGGTAAAATAATTTATATTTCAATACCCGAAGATGCAGAACAGGAAATTAATGGATTCCACATTGACAG
>CAZIAJ010000029.1:0-13049 GCA_964537565.1 uncultured Sulfurospirillum sp. | reverse complement strand
AGTCTATATAAATATTGCAAATAATATTATAACTATACAAGATACAGGTATAGGTATTAAAAAAGTAGAAAAAGTTTTTGATAGATATTATAAAGAGAATGAACGAGGGTTAGGTATAGGTATGAATATTGTTAAAAAGCTCTGTGACGAACTTAATATAAAAATTCAAATTCAAAGTAAAAAAAATGTAGGTACTACTATAAAACTAATATTCAACTAATACTTTTGTTTTATACTTCCAAACAATCATTTATTTGATAAGACAATAAAACAAAGGAGATATTATGAGAAGAGTAGGAAAGATAGTTGTACTATCATTAGCGGTTTCAGGTTTTTTATTTGGCGCAGGGGTGCCACAGGGAACAACTCAGGAAACAGTACAAAGTTTAACAGCGCAAATGAGTCAAACAGCAGATCCAGCAGAGAGAGCTACATTGATGAATGAAATAAAAACTGAGTTAGCAAACTTAAATAAAAATGAGAGAGAAAACACTCTTCAAGACTTAAGAAATTCAGTTGAAAAAGGGCATGAAGATTCACAGAGCCAAATGGAATCAGATCATGAACGTGGGCAACAGAGAGATAGTGAAGATAGGAATAATAACTCCAGTAATAATGACAGTGACAGAGATAAAGGTGCTAATAAAAATAATGATAGTCACAGTAATGATGGTGGTGGAATGAATTCAGGTGGTCACAGTAATGATGGTGGTGGCGATAGTGAAGGAGGAGATAGCGGTGATAAAGACTAATTTTCTAATACTTAGTGTTGCTGTATTTATTACTGGTTGCTCAGTTAGTAGTTCGGTAATGATTGATAGTGATAAAGATGGTATTATGGATTATAAAGATATTTGTATTTATACTCCTGTTGGTGCACAAGTAAATAAGTATGGATGTGCATTAGATGAAGATTTTGATGGTGTTATAGATTTTTATGATCAATGTCCAAATACTACGGCCTCAGAGCTAGTAGATAAAAGAGGGTGCAAAATAAAAAAGATATAGTATTAAAAGGTATGAGATTTATATCTCATACCTTTTTAGTTTTAGCAACCCATCATTGCTTCATCTGAGTTTTCTGCTTTTGGTGTATCTGAACTCTCTTCACCGTATGCATCATACTTAGCATCCATTGCTTTTTCATAACTTAAAAAACCTCTTCTATCTTTTGGATCTGCTTGGATAGCAAGTTTTGCATATTTTAGTGCTTTTGATATGTCTTCATCTTCTAATGCTTCTTCAGAGGCATCTACATATTGGATTACAATTGTCTCTTTGTTTTCTAACATCTTAGATCCATTGTTCGCTGATATGTAAGATAGGACACTTGCTGCTGCTAATAGCATTAATCCAACTATTATTGAAAGTGTTCTCATTTTGAATTTTCCTTTTTATCTCTTATTTTTTTCATTGTGTGCATAAACACTGCTAAAGCTACACCAGTTATAACTGTAACTAAGTATGATGAGGTATACATATCACCACCAAATAACATATCTATAGTATACCTACCCAAGTAGCCACTATTTGCAAATCCTTCAATATACTCATATATGTCAAAGTAAAAATACATACCAAACATAAGTCCTAACAGAAAAACAACAGCATCAATTTTACCAGAAGCAAAACCAACTACAGCAGTTCCAGGGCACCAGCCAGACATAACCATAGAACCTCCAAACATAATACCACCAACTAAATATGGCCAAACATATGTATCTGGTATAAAGATTTGAGTATAATCTAACCAGCCGTTGTAAGATGAAATGACAATTAGAGTAGAGCATGTTAAAATAGCTGAAACTATAGTTTGTGAAACTTTTAGATTTCTAAAAAAGAAGATGGGTGCTATATGTTTTGCACTGCCAAATCCAGTTCTCTCTAAAACAACACCAAAAAGTGCTCCAATAGCTAGTGCATATAGCAGATTTGAGTTTGCATCAATAGTTCCTGTCGTAAAAAGCGGAAACATACTAACCCCTAACCTATGTTTTTCCACTGTTTTTTAAACAGTGGTGCAAGTAAAAAGCCAGTACCAAAAGTAGCTAGCATAAATATCCATGTTCCTGCACTAAATGCAGCTGCTCCATCGAGAGCTTGACCACTTGTGCAACCTCTTGCAAGTCTTGTTGCACTTGCCATGATAAAACCACCTACAAAAGCCATCAAAAGTCTTTTAAAAGCTGGATAATCATCTCCTCTATCTATACCTTGCTTGATTCTTCCTGCAAACATAGCACTTAAGTACCCTCCAAGAAAGATACCAAATACTTCTACTACTGTCCAGTTTGCTAAGGCATTGCCATTAAACAGATACTTTGCTGCATATAAATTTTGTGCAAACTCTGAGTCATATAGGTAAGAGAGTTGAGCTGTTATTCTAGCAAATGCACCACTAGCTCCCATGCCTTGACCAGCGACCATAAAACTGATAAACAGAACTATTCCTAAAATAACACCAGACACTATGGGGTGCCAGTGACCATCTTTTTGATTCATAGATATTCCTTTGAATTGATAAGTTGTTTGAATTATAGTAATTCTATTCACACACAAATAAAATTACCAGATAAATAAGTTCACATTATAATGAAGAAAGATTAAATAAATATAAATATATTCTACTTTTATTTATTCATATATCCTTCTTCTGTTATTTTATTTAATATATCTATAATCTCTTCACTTGTATTTTCTACTTCATTAAAAGCATCTATGATTTTATCGGATTTTTTTGTACAGTCTTCGTTATCTAAGACAC
Organism: uncultured Sulfurospirillum sp.; assembly: GCA_964537565.1. Classification (GTDB taxonomy): domain Bacteria; phylum Campylobacterota; class Campylobacteria; order Campylobacterales; family Sulfurospirillaceae; genus Sulfurospirillum_A. Next base: position 10,285 of record CAZIAJ010000029.1, on the reverse strand, counting down.
ATGCAACAATTTCATTGACTAAATTATGCACTTTTGCATGAGGGATTTCTAGTTTAGAGTATGAAGGTGCTTTGCTTAAGTATTTTTTACCATCTCCACTTTCATACCATTTGCCAAGCCTACACTCATGGTGATTTACAATATCTATCATTTTTGTATTTTGAAAAATTGTTGAATAACCTTTGATCTTATATGAAATATGATCTAATACTGCTAAAGTCGTAAAAATTTTGTAAGAAGTTTTTGTATTTTGTTCTTTTATTATTTTTGCAGTATTTAGAAGATCAAGTATATTGGTTTTAAATTGATTTACTGATTCTTGAGTTTGTAATGATAATTGTTCAGTTTTGTCAAATTTACCAAGAATATCACCAGTATGTTGTTTTAACATTGCTATATTTGATTCTACTTCGGTTGTTGCTTTTTGTGTTTTTTCAGCAAGTTTTCGTACCTCATCAGCTACAACAGCAAAACCACGTCCATGTTCACCTGCACGAGCTGCTTCGATAGCAGCATTTAGTGCTAGTAGATTTGTTTGGTCCGATATATCTTTTATAAGTGATATTACTCCATGTATATCTTCAACAGTTGTATTGAGTTGCTCAGAAAATATTTTGGAGTCATGTATCATACTCATATTTTCTTCTAAAGATATGTTTATTTGATTAGTACTTTTTTCTACATTTACTGCCATATTTGCAGTTTTTTCATTGAGGCTATTTATTGTTTCTAAATCTTTTACAGTTTCACTTAGATTGTTTTGTACTTCACCTATGTTATCAACACTTTTTTGTGTCATATTATTCGATAGATTTATAAAAAGTTCATTTCTTTTAACTAGATGTTCTAGCTCATCTTTTTGAGCTAACATTGATTGAGCTTTTTTTATCTCTTCTAGTGTCTGTTGGGTTGATATTGCTAGACTATTTACACTATGAGCTATAATAGATATTTCATCTTCCCCTGCTATAGTAACTCTTTTTGTGATATCTTGCTCTATCGTGGCAATCTCTTTTTTTAATTTATCAATTGGTTTTATGATGGCTTTAATAGATACAATGTAGTTTAAAAGTATTTGTATAATAATGAAAAATAGTCCAATAGAAGTAAACCATATAAGAAAACTACTTTTCATATCATCAAAATAGTCTGCTTTATTGACTCCAGGAATCAACCATATACCCCATTGAGGTATATATCTGTAAGCTACTATTTTATTTTGACCTGTTGTTGCAGAAGTGTACTCTAGTATTCCTCCATTTTTATTTGATCTTATGGTATCTACATAACTTTTTCCAGCATAACTTTTTCCCTCTTTTTTATGATGGATTACCATAACACCTTTGGCATTTATAGCATATACATAACCAGTTTTACCTACTTTTGTTTTATATATTGATTCTTTAAACTCTTTTGTTTTCCAAGCATTTTTATCTTTTTTTGCTATATATGAAGCGCTATGATAGATAGCATTTGCTATACTAGAGATATCTTTTTCCATAATGTTTTTTATAGATGATGTTGATATGGAGTATGCAAGTACAATAACTCCTATAAAAGAAACAAGTGTAAAAATAAGATTTAAAATTATTTTAGATCTGATGGTTTTAAACATGGTAGACTCCTGTATATAGTAGTTTGAAGTTTGGCTTTATATGTCACACATTAATTGTATTGAAAAAGAAATTAATCTTTCATAAATTCGTCAAAAAATGGTAAAATAACTTTTTATATAGATAAGGGTAGTTACATGAAAATTGTTTTAGCAAGTTCAAATAAAGGTAAATTAAAAGAGTTGAAAGCATGGATGGATGATTTTGAAGTATATGCTTTTAGTGAAGTTTTAAGTCCATTTGAGATAATTGAGAATGGAAATAGTTTTAAAGAAAATGCTCTTATTAAAGCACGAGCAGTATATGAAGCACTTGATGATGAAAGTGCAATAGTGATGAGTGATGACAGTGGTATAAGTGTTGATGTTTTGGGACATATCCCTGGTATATATAGTGCGAGATATGCTGGAGAGAATGCAACGTCTACTCAAAACCTTGATAAGCTAATACAGACTCTAAGAGATAAAAATATAAAAAAAACACCAGCTTACTATACAGCTGCGATTGCAATTGTATGTGCTAAGGGTGAGTTTTGTGTACATGGTTGGATGTATGGTGATGTGATTGATGAAAAGAGGGGAGATAAAGGATTTGGATATGACCCTATGTTTATTCCTTGTGGATTTGAGAGAACATTAGGAGAGCTTGATGAGAGCGTAAAAAAAGAGTTAAGTCATCGTTCGCGTGCATTGGAATTGGCTAAGATTTTATTAAAGGCAGTATTATGAGTAAAGTGTTAATTATAGGAGCAGGTGGAGTTAGTAGAGTTGCGACTAAAAAGTGTGCTATGAATAGTGAAGTTTTTAGTGATATAGTTTTAGCTAGTCGTACAAAAGCTAAATGTGATTTAATCGCAAGTGAAATTAAAGAGACTTTACATGTAGAGATACAAACAGCACAAGTTGATGCAGATAGTGTTCCTGAACTTGTAGCTCTCATTGATGAAGTAAAGCCTGATTTAGTTATGAATATCGCACTTCCTTATCAAGACTTGACAATTATGGATGCTTGTGTTCAAACAGGAGTTGACTATCTTGATACTGCAAATTATGAACATCCTGATACTGCAAAGTTCGAGTATAAAGAGCAGTGGGCAAAACAGAAAGATTTTGAAAAAGCTGGGATTATGGCACTTCTTGGAAGTGGATTTGATCCTGGTGTTACAAATGTATTTTGTGCTTATGCAGACCAGTATCTTTTTGATGAGATAAACTATATAGATATACTTGATTGTAATGCTGGAGATCATGGATATCCATTTGCTACTAATTTTAACCCAGAAATAAACCTAAGAGAAGTGAGCTCAAATGGTCGATATTGGCAAGATGGTTTGTGGTATGAGACTAAGCCGATGGAATATATGATGAAGTGGGATTATCCTGAGATTGGGGTAAAAGATAGTTATCTTCTTTACCATGAAGAGATGGAGAGTTTAGTTAAAAATATAAAAGGTTTAAAAAGAATTAGGTTTTTTATGACATTTGGACAGAGTTATCTAACTCATATGAAGTGTTTAGAAAATGTAGGTATGTTACGCATAGATGAAGTAGAGGTTAATGGTGTTAAAGTAGTTCCGATGGAATTATTAGCAAAACTTCTTCCTGATCCTGCTAGTTTAGGTGAAAGAACAGTAGGCCAGACAAATATAGGTTGTGTTATAACTGGACTTAAAGATGGTAAACTTAAAAAAGTTTATATCTATAATACTTGTGACCATCAAGAGTGTTACCGTGAAACTGGTGCCCAAGCAGTAAGCTACACAACAGGAGTCCCAGCGATGATAGGGGCTAAGATGATATTAGAAGGAAAATGGAGTGGTAATGGAGTTTTCAATATGGAAAACTTTGATGCAATGCCATTTATGGACGAGCTAAATAAGCAAGGTCTTCCTTGGAAGATTATTGAGATGAAACCTAATGAAAGTTATGAAGTAGAGTAGTTATGATTAGTGGGAAAATATGTTTGTTTTCCCACTATGTAAGTTATGATTTAAATTTACTTAGTTCATTGTTTAGTTTCTCAGTCATTACGTGTAGATGACCTGAAGCAGTAGATACATTTTTAACACTTTCTACGTTACTTGTAGAAATACTATTAACTTCATCTATTTTAGATACCATAGATTGTACTTTTGTAGAGGTATCTGCAAAATCATTTACAGTTTGGCTTGCATCTTGTATGGTTTTATGAATTACACTAGAAATCTCTATCATCTCCTCTTGAAGGTGATTTGAAACATCAGCTAAAGAGTGGATATTTTTTGCATTTTCAGATATTTCACTGTTTGCTTCCATGATTGATTGTACTACTATATTTATAGTTGCGTCTATCTCTACTAATGATTTTTGTGTTCTCTCAGCAAGTTTTCGTACTTCATCAGCGACTACAGCAAAACCACGACCATGCTCTCCAGCACGTGCAGCTTCTATAGCAGCATTTAGTGCAAGAAGATTTGTTTGGTCTGCTATATCTTTTATGATAGTTAAAACTTCTTTAACTTCACTAGCATTTTCACTAACTTGATTGAGCTTTTCTGCCAAATTTTGTTCTTTTTGAGAACTCTCTTGCATAGTTTGTTCTAGTTCTTCAACTTTTGTCTTTATGTTATTTATACTACTAAAAGTTTTTCCCAATTTTTCTTGTGAGGATTGTGCTTTTATAACAGCACTATCAAGATATGTACTTAGTTCTACACCATCTTCTCTTGTAATTGATACTATTGAAGACTCTTGCTCTACATTTTTTCCAACTTCTAATGCTGTTTGAGATAACTCTTCTGATATTGCAGAGTTTTCTGAGCTTATATCTTTAGATGTTTTTACTATTTCGTGAAGTTTATCAATAAAAGAGTTAATACTTTTAGAAACTTCTCCAAACTCATCTTTTGATTTAACTTCTAGTCTTTGACGTAAATCTCCTTCACTTCCTGCTAAGTATTTAACATGTCTATTTAGTGTATCTAGTGGCACCATTAAAATTTTAACACCAAATAAGATGATTATTAAAGATACAGCTAAAATTATAAATCCTAGTATTGTAAGTGTAATTGCTTGTTTATTTAAAAAAGAGTATGCATTTTTTTTATAAAAAGTAACAGCTGTTATCCATCCTGACTCTTTACTTCTATAAAAAGAGAGTATTTTATCTTCTCCTTTATACACATAATCTATTGTTCCATTATTTAAATTTTCAAATTTTTTTGCTATTGATGATTTTTTACCTAGTACTTTTTTATTAGGGTGAGCTATTATGGTGCCTTGTTTATCATAAAGTACAGCATATCCTCCATCAAACTTTGATTTTAGTATCATCTTTGTTAATTTTTCTAGCCCTAAATCTATAGAAAATACACCTATAAATTTAGAATAGCTATCATATAGTGGAGTTGATATACTAAATATAATTTTTCCTGTTCTACTGTCTTTATATGCATTGGTAACACTGGTTTTTTTGTTATTTACAGCTAATTTATACCAAGGTCTTGTTCTTGGATCGTAAGTATCTAAAGAGTACTCTTTACCACTTGCTGATATCATCTTTCCATCACTAAAACCTATATAAGCACTCATTGCACCCATATCTTTTGCATAATTCTTTAGTTTGTATACTACTTCGTCTTCAAAATAATCTTTTGCACGTTTTAGTTTTTTTGCTGTATCGAAAACTATAGATTTTTTGCCAAATAGCCATAAGTCAGTGTAATCAGTTAATGCCGAGGCTTTATAATTTAGTGATGATTGAACTTGGATTATGCTATTGTTTTTTGTATTGAAGTAACTGAAGCCTCCAAAAGTACTTAGTCCAACAAGTACCACTATTGAGACTGCAATTGCTAGTCTATTTTTAAAACTCATAACTTACCACCTTTTTATTAGTTTTATAAAAGTTACATCATAATAACATATAGTCTTTTTAAAAAAGACATATAAAAAAAAGTAAATATTTATTATGAGATAGGTTTTATGTTATAATCAATAATTATAATTATTAAGGTTTTATTGTATGAATATACTAATAACAGGGTGTTCAACAGGTATTGGCTACTTTTGTGCTAAAGAGTTAGATAAAAATGGTTTTAGTGTATATGCAACTTGTCGAGATGAGAATGATGTAAAAAGACTCCAAGATGAGGGCTTAAATGCTTATTTGTTAGATTTAAATAACTCACAAAGTATACAAAGAGCAGTTGATTGGGTAAAGAGTGAGACAGATGGGGTAGTTGATGTTTTAGTGAACAATGGAGCTTATGGACAACCTGGAGCAGTTGAAGATTTAACAAGGGATGTTTTAAAAGAGCAGTTTGAAACTAATGTTTTTGGAACACAAGAGCTTACAAATCTTATTTTGCCAATTATGCGAAAAAATAGACGTGGAAGAGTTGTCTATATCTCTTCTGTTTTAGGAATTATATCTATGGCTTATCGTGGTGCTTACAATGCAAGTAAGTATGCTATAGAAGGGCTTTGTGATACTATGCGTTTAGAGTTATATGGAAGTGGAGTAGATGTTATACTTATTGAGCCAGGTCCAATTAGAAGTGACTTTAGAAAAAATGCACTTAAAAAATTTAGAGCCAATGTAGATGTTAAAAATAGTGTACATGTAGATGTTTATGAAAAGACATTACAGAGGCTAGAGGGTGTAGATGATATACCTTTTACGCTTGGAAGTGATGCCGTTTATGAAGCTCTTATACAATCATTGATGGCAAAAAGACCAAAAGCGAGATATAGAGTTACATTTCCAACAAAACTTTTTTGGTTTTTAAAGAGAATTTTAAGTACAAAAAATCTTGATTGGATACTAAGGAAAGCTGGTTGATGGATACCCCATACTATCTATGTGAAGAGAAGCTTCTTCGTAAAAACTTGGAATTGTTAAAAAAAGTAGCCAATGAGAGTGGAGCAAAAGTGCTTTTGGCACTCAAAGGATTTGCTTTTAGTGGTTTGTCTGATTTGGTTAGTGAGTATCTTAGTGGGTGTGCATGTAGTGGATTGCACGAGGCGAAATTTGCAAAAGAGTACTTTAAAGGTGAGATTCATACTTTTGCACCAGCTTTTAAAGATGAAGAGATAGATGAGATTTCTGATTTATCCCATCATATAGTTTTTAATTCATTTACGCAACTTAAAAAGTACAAAGATAGGGTAAAAGGCTCTATTGGTCTACGTATTAATCCTGAAGTTTCAGCTAGTCCTGTAGACTTGTATAACCCTTGTGGAGTTTATAGCCGTTTAGGCATTACATATAAAAACTTTGAGAAAGAGAACTTAGAAGGTGTAGAGGGTTTACACTTTCATGCACTTTGTGAGCAAGATGCTGATGCTTTGGAAGAAGTACTTAAAAGTTTTGAAACAAAATGGGCAGATGTTATCTCTATATGTAAATGGGTAAATTTTGGTGGGGGACACCATATAACCAAAAAAGGCTATGACGTAGAAAAACTAATCAAACTCCTAAGAGATTTTAAGATAAAGTATAGTGTTGAAGTTTATATAGAACCAGGCGAAGCAGTAGGCTGGAAGACTGGCTCTTTACATGTAAGCGTTTTGGATATAGTGGACAATGGTATGAAAATAGCCATATTAGATAGCTCTGCTGAGGCTCATATGCCTGATACTCTTGCTATGCCATATCGTGCAGAGGTACGAAATGCTGGAAAACCAAATGAAAAAATATATACTTATAGATTAGCAGGAAACACATGTTTAGCTGGAGATATTATGGGTGATTATAGTTTTGATGAGCCTTTACATGTAGGACAAAAAATCATCTTTGAGGATCAAATACACTATACTATAGTAAAAAACACAACCTTCAATGGAATCAAACTCCCCAACCTTGCAATCCTCCGTGAGAATGGAGACATTGAGATAGCAAGAGAGTTTGGCTATGAAGAGTACAAAAGACGAAACTAACTTCTAATACAATTCTACTGATTATTAGCCTAGATTTTTATCAAAATGATCTATATTTAAAGAGACAAATTTATATGATATGTATATCAATACTGGCCAACTAAAGTACCAAATTATTCCAGATGCATAACTTATAGGTTCCATTTTTTATCCTTAATAATGATGTTTATCTGATTGTACTTCTTCAGATGTAATTTTTGTTCTATCCATGACTCTCCATACTAGGATGATATATCCTAAAACAAATGGAACTAAGAGTGAAACGTAACTCATTGTACTAAGAGTATAGTGAGAACCTGAACTATTTTGTATATTTAATGAACTTTGAATATCGCTAAGTGATGGGTAAATTGCTGTGTTATTAAAACCAAGTAAACAAAATAGGCTAAGAACTACTAAAACTGTTCCTATTCCACTAAACCAGATTCCTTTTTTACTCTCTTTAAATAGTGAAATAAAGATGGCATATAAGACCATCAAAGTTCCACTTAAAAAGAAGATAAGTAAAATAGGATTGGCTAAAAAATTGGATAAAAATTTATATTTTTCTATGAAAAAACCATTTTCATTATATGAAAATCCACTCATGATAAGTAGCATAACTGATAGTAAAATAAAAAATCCCACAAATAAAATAGCATCATTTTTCAGTTGACTTCTAGTCTGTTTTTCCATTTGTTTGTAACTTATATTGTTTATAAAATAGATACTTGCTTGAACTCTTGCTAAGAAAAACAGAGTAAATCCAAACACAACATTAAAAGGGTTTAAGACAGCTTCTAGACCATAACTCTTAAGTGTCCATGCAGATAGATTCATATCATCTTTTATAAAGTTTCCTCCACTAAAAAGTGTTCCAACTGCTATACCTATGAGTATAATGCCTAAACTTCCATTTATAAAAAGAAAAATTTCATAAGTTCTTTTTCCTAAAAAGTTATTTGGCTTTTTTCTATATTCGTAAGAGACAGCTTGGATAATAAAACAAAAAAGTATTGCCATCCAAACATAATATGCTCCTCCAAAACTAACAGCATAAAAGAGTGGAAAGGCAGCAAATAAAGCTCCTCCAAACATCACTAAAGCTGTAAATGCAAGTTCCCATTTTCTTCCCAATGAAGCTACTAGGATATCTCTTTGTTCTTCATTTTTTGCTATTTTGTAAAGTAGAGTTTGTCCACCTTGAACAAAAGTCATAAATATAAATAGAGCACCTAAAAGTGAAACTAAAAACCACCAATATTGTTGAAGTGTTAGTAAAGATAAAGTTTCAAACATCTATGACTCCTTGTAACCAATTTTTATTTGTGTTATCATTATTTTAATCTCTGCTATTAAAAGTGCAGTAAATATAATAGCAAATAACGACATAGTAATGATAACAGCAGTTGTATCTAGTTGTGAAGTTGCAATCCCTACTGGAAGCATATCTTGAATAGCCCATGGCTGTCTTCCTACTTCTGCAACAATCCAACCTGTCTCACCAGCAAGATACCCTAAAGGTATAGAAAATAGTGCTGCTTTTAAGAGTAGTTTTTTATCTGCTATTTTTCCTACCATTGAAAAGTATAACATGATTAAAAATAGACCTGCAAACCAACTTCCAAGACCTACCATGATATGAAAACTATAAAAAGTTATTCCCACAGGAGGAATGATTTGTTCAGGAGTTTTAAGATAACCATAACCAAGATATTTTTCATACATTCTAAACTCTTTTAAAGCAGTTTTGGCATCTTCTAGATTGTTCTGTTTTTTTGCATTTTTATATGCTCTGAATGAATTTAGAGCAATTTTACCTTTTTCTAGTTTTTTACTTGCAGGCATGATATTGTGTTCCAAATCTCCAAGTACTAGCTCATTTATCCCTGGTACAAAAGCATTAATATTTCTATATCCTAAAAAAGATAGAGCGTAAGGGATCTCTATTTTCCAAACAAATTCATTTTCTTTAGTATCTCCTATTTTCTTTTTTGTATTTAGCTGACCGATTGCAACTATACCAGCTCTTTTATGTCCTTCATACAAACCCTCCATAGCTGCTAATTTTGTTGGTTGTTTTAGCGCAACTTGGTGAGCAGATTCATCACCTGTTGTTATTAAAAATACAGATGTTAAAAGTCCAAATGACGCAGCTACAATGATGCTTCTTTTTGCAAAAATGATATCTCTTTTTTTAAGTAAAAACCATGAACTTATCCCAAGAACAAATAAAGACCCCATAACATAACCACTACTAATTGTATGCAAAAATTTTGATACTGCTACTGGATTGAAAAGTAAATCAAAGAAATTTCTCATCTCAAATCTTGCTGTATCTACATTAAACTCCATACCTACTGGATTTTGCATCCATCCATTTGCTATAAGTATCCATAAAGCGGATAGATTTGAGCCAATTGCAACTAGCCATGTTGAGAGAAGATGCATCTTTTTTGAGACTTTATCCCAACCAAAAAACATAATGGCAAAAAATGTAGATTCCATAAAAAATGCCATAAGTCCTTCTATGGCTAAAGGAGCTCCAAAAATATCTCCAACTATCCAAGAGTAGTTTGACCAGTTTGTGCCAAACTCAAACTCCATAATAATTCCAGTTGCTACACCTATTGCAAAGTTTATAGCAAATAGTGTCATCCAAAACTTTGTTATTTTTTTCCATTCAGGATCATTCGTTTTAACATATAGAGTTTCCATAATTGCTATTATGAAAGATAACCCCAATGTTAAAGGAACAAATAACCAATGGTAAAG
>CAZIAJ010000028.1:0-13637 GCA_964537565.1 uncultured Sulfurospirillum sp. | reverse complement strand
CTATCATATATAGCAGATTTAAATCTTTTATCTCTTGGATAAATTCTATTTTTTTCAAAGTTTACATGTAGAGACTTTAGTTTTACTATCTGCTCATTTGCTAAATACGAAAGCTCTAATCTATTTTTTTGAAGCATCAAATCTTTTTGAAAGGCATAGTAGATAGCTCCTAAAATAGACAATAAAGTTATAGTAAAAAGTATATATAAAAGAAAAAATGACCGCAGTGTCTTTTTTTCACTTGAGAGTAAATTTGTATCCCAGCCTTTTGACACTGATAATTCTCTCTTTCCCTATGATTTTTCTAAGTCTTTTTATATAAGTCCTAAGAGCATCGTCACTTGGCTCCTCATCATAACCCCAAAGGGTATCTAATATAACTTCATGTGACACAACTTCTTCTCTTCTTTGTAAAAAAAGCTTCAACAAAGTAGCCTCTTTTTTTTGTAATTGTACCTCTTCTCCATTTACATGTAAAGAGTTTGTAGCAGTGTCATACTCTATATTTTCACTTACTCTTATACTCTCTTTTTTAGTATGAAAAAACTCTCTTTTAATAAGTGTTTTTACTCTTAAAAGTAGCTCTTTAAGTTCAAAAGGTTTTCTTATATAATCATCACAACCACTCTCATAACCATTGCTAACATCATCTATAGAGTTTAAAGATGTTAAAAAAATAGCAGGTGTCTTATTTTCACTATCACGAGAATTTTTTAAAAGTTCAAATCCATTAATACCAGGAACATTTACATCTAAAAGAAACAAATCATAAGAATTTTCATACATTTTTTCCTCTGCTTCATCCCCATCATAAACAGAATCCACTTTATAGCCAGAATCTTCTAAAAACTCTGTAACTGTTGCATTTAGATTTGTATCATCTTCTAAAAAAAGTATTTTTGAGGTTTTACTCATCTTTTTTTCAACTTTTTCATACTTTTTATATAGATACTCTTCTCTTTACCACTCATTTTTGGGTATCTTAACTCCAACTCTTTTTGAAAGTTTTTTTGATTTGCTGATTTTACATAACCTATCATCGCTAAAAGCTCTTCCGTACTCATTTCAGAAAAATCTGTCTTTGCTACTAGTGACACTACTAAAAAAACTAAACTAAATATAACTTTTTTCATAATCTTACTTTACCTCTTAATTGTGTTTTGATTGTGAATCTTTATCTATAGAACTTAAAAGCATTGCTATTGCTCTAGTTGATGGATGTAATTCAAATGCTATTTTTATTGTCATACTAAGTGGAACTGCTAAAAACATACCAACTGAGCCTAAAACCCAACCCCAAAAAATAAGTGAAAAGAAGATAACAACTACTGATAACCCCAATCCTTTTCCCATATATTTTGGCTCTATCATATTTCCCATTACTATATTTATAGTAAGATATAAAATAACTACCGATATAACACTACTTATATCAAGTCCAACAAGTGCAACTAAAACTGCTGGAATTGCTGCTATAACTGAACCTATACTTGGTATATAGTTTAATAAAAATGCTATAACTCCCAAAAGTAACGCAAAATCAACTCCTATAATAGTAAGCCCTATAGTAACTAATATCCCAGTGATAAGACTAACAACTGTTTTTATAGCAAGATAACTATTTAGTTTTTTACTAAAAATCTCGAATGGATTCTCTTTTGATTCATCTTTCTTTGCAAGAAGATACATCTTGGTTTTTAAACTTGATGTTTCAAAAAGCATGAAAGTAACACCCAAAAATATGATAAATGATTTTGAAAGAACTGCACTAAAAGATTTTAAAAATCCTCCAGCAAAGTTAAGAAGACCAGATGGGTCAAATATATTTTCTAAATCACTTTTAGCTATTGTTATCCCAAACTTATCTAAAATAACTTGTGCAGACCCTACAATATCTTTTATCTTTTCAGTATATTGTGGTGTATTGGATAAAAAAGCATCAACTGAAGTTGATAGAATATAACCAAAACCTAAAAGAATAAATACAACAAAACATAAAACTATTAAAAAAGCCAAAATACGAGGAAGTTTTAATTTTTCCAACCAAAATATTGCTGGAGCACTAACTGTTGCTATAAATATAGAGAGTAAAAATGGCACTACTATAGATGAAGCTGCTTTGATACCAGCAACAACAATAACAAATGCTGCTAAACTTACCCAGACTCTATATATATCAAAACTATTTTCTTTGTTCATTTATTACTCCACTAGCTAACCACCCCATCAAATCTACCACTACTTTTTCAACTGCTTTATTAAATGCCAAAACAACCCCACTAGCTTCTTTTTGCTCTACTACATAAGTAGAATCAACTAACTTTGAGCCAAGTATCTTTGCACCTGTTCTTGTTATGAGCCTATACCTTATCTTTACATGTACATAAGATTTATCATTTTTATAAACCTCTTCAAAATTTTCCAAACTACTCTCTAAAATCAAATCAGCCATAGCATATGAGCGACTTGAAACAGTTGCTTTAAAAATCTTCTGTTGCTCAATAGACTCTATAAATATCTCTTGCAATCTTGTAGCAGGAAGTTCACTCCATCTACCATACTTATATGGCTTTAATGCTCCATCTTTTTTATAGAGAATAGAGCGAGTCATAACAGCACTATCACCTTCTACTCTTTGAACTCTTAACACTCTATCATCTTTAGAATGATTTACCTGCAAAGGGTAATTTGGCTCTAATCTATAATTTGAAGGTCTTATGTCAACATCTTTCATACTACAACCTGCAAAAAGCAAAATTGCTACTAAAACTATATATCTCATCTTTTCTCCTCTGATGGTGCTAACTCTATAGTGGACTCTTTAAAAAGTATATCACTTGGACTATCTCTAAGCTCTGAAACTAACTCTCTTGACTCAACTATAAGAGTTCGTAAATCATTTAAATCATTTTGAAAGGGGAGTAAATTTTCTCTAACTATAACATCAATATCAAGTTTTCCCTCTTTTAGCTTATCATCAAGTGCAATCATAACTCTTGAAGTAGTTTCAGATGCTTCTTGCATACTTACTAATGTTTCATGGCTTGAAATTCCAATATCTTTTGCCATTTTTCTTACTTCATCTGCTGATTTTATGACAGCTATCTCAAACTCTTTACCTTTTATTAGTACATCATCAAACTTACTCTCTTTAGATTGAAGCATCTCTAAAGTTTTATTCATACTATTAGTCACTTTTACAAGGTTTTCTAAAATTTTTTCAAAGTTTTCAAGATTTGTTTGACTCATAACTTCATCTGTTTTATCTAGCATTCGTTTTGTTTTATTTCCTATATCTGTCAAAGTTTTATCTACTCTCTCAATAATAGAATCTTTAGTTCTTATAATGCCATAACTATCTTCAGTATCACCAGTTTTCAATAACGCAGAACTATGTGCACCTCCTTCAAGTTCAATATAACTTAATCCCGTTATACCTTGAAGATTTATAAGTGCATGAGTATCCTCTTTTATAGGAGTGTCATCTTTAACTTTAATAAGAATTATCACCTCTTCAGAATTATTTTTATTGATATAAATATCTTTCACTTCTCCAACGCTCACACCCCTTAATTTTACTGGTGCTTTTGGGTTTAATCCCGAAACACTCTGTTTAGTGATTACCTTATAGTAGTTGTAATTCTCATTTTGTGCATACTTTCCTAGCCATAAAATTGCGCCTATAGTAGAAAAACCAAGTACAAAAATAAAAAGACCGATTAGTATATAACTAACTCTATTTTCCATCAGTGAAATCCCTTAAACTTTTATTTGTAGAAGCTTTTAAAGCCTCTATATTTCCATAAAACTGTATTTTTGCATTACCAAGTATGATAAATCTATCAAGAACTGAACTAATAGTATCTTTATCGTGAGTTACCATTATAACAGTTATACCCAAAGTATCTCGAAGGGTTACAATAAGCTCATCAAAATCTCGTGCACTTTTTGGGTCAAGTCCACTTGTTGGCTCATCCAAAAAAATAAGTTTGGGGTCACGTATAAGTGCTCGTGCAAGACCTACACGTTTTTTCATACCCCCACTAAGTTCACTCGGATAGAGATATGCAGAGTTTTCAGAAAGCCCAACCATATTTAGTTTCATTAAGGCAGCTTTTTTAATAGCACTTTTTGAAAGATTTGTATACTCTCTTAAAGCTATTGAAATATTTTCTAAAACATTTAAAGAGCTAAAAAGTGCTCCAAATTGAAACAGTACTCCCCATCTACTTCTAAGTTCATCTTCTTCTTTATCATTTAAATTTTTTATATCTTTTTCTAAAACAAGAAGCTTTCCTGAACTGTACTTTTGTAAAAGTATCATCTCTCGAAGAAGTGTAGTTTTACCACTTCCACTTCCACCAAGAAGTCCAAAAATCTCACCCTCTTTTATCTCAAAATTTATACTATCGTGTACAATGTTTTTTCCAAATTTAGTAACAATATCTTTTGCAATTACAACACTATTCATAGTCCTAACTCCGTTAAAAATACTGATATAAGTGCATCCATTGCTATAACCCAAAATATAGCATTTACTACACTTATTGTCGTATACCTTCCAACACTCTCAGTTGAACTACTTATTTGAAATCCTCGAAAACAACCAATGACTGCGATAATCCAGCCAAATATAGGAGCTTTTATTAGTCCTATAATCACATGTTTTATCTCGACACTCTCTTGCATACGATTTGCAAACTCTTCAAAACTAATACCAAGTTGCAAAGAGGCAATTACCATACCACCAAGAATTGAAATAACATCTGCAAAAAATACTACCAAAGGAAGAGAAATCATAAGAGCAAAAACTCTAGGAATAATAAGAAAATTCCAAACCGAAAACCCCATAGTTTTCATAGCATCTATCTCTTCTGTTATCTTCATAACACCAATTTCGGCTGTATAGGAGGAGGCACTTCGTCCCGCAATAACTATAGCTGTTATAAGAGGAGCAAGTTCTCTCGTAACAGAAATACTAACCATCTCAACAATAAATATATTTGCTCCAAACTTTTCAAGCTGAACAGCTCCTTGAAAAGCGATAACAATACCAATAAGAAAGGAAGTAAGAAGTATAATAGGTAAAGCTTTTAAACCGCTATTTTCTATATGATAAGATATAGCTTGAAACCGTATACTTTTAGGTTTAAAAATAAGCACTCCAGCTGCTTCAGTAAATCCACCAACAAAAGAGAAAAAATTTATAAGAGTTTTCCTTGACTCTTGTGTTATCTTA
The DNA here is from genome assembly GCA_964537565.1 of uncultured Sulfurospirillum sp. Taxonomy (GTDB): domain Bacteria; phylum Campylobacterota; class Campylobacteria; order Campylobacterales; family Sulfurospirillaceae; genus Sulfurospirillum_A. Next base: position 8,398 of record CAZIAJ010000028.1, on the reverse strand, counting down.
CCAATATTGTAAAAAAACTCAAAAATTCTTCCATTTTTAATAGGAGGTTTTATATCTTGAGGAAAATTATGTAAACAGACATCATACAGAGTCTTAAACTTTTTACTCTCACCTATTTTTTCAACTACACAACTCTTTTTTTGAAGTTTTTTTGAAGTCTCTATAATAAGAAGTATGCCGTGAGTATCAAAATCATTAAGTTGTGAAAAGTCAAAAACAACTTTACTATTGTTACATGTAGAGTCTATTTTTTTTGAGAGTTTTGATACATTTTCTAAAGTCCACGAGCCTTTATACTTAAAAGTTTTAGTATTATCATCAGAAGTAACAATCTCTATACCTGCATCCATACAATAACCCTATTTTTTATATTACTATTTATACATAACAACTTACAAGAAGTTTTTAATATTATATCTAAAATAAAAGTATTGGTAAATGTTAAGATAAAAAGATTTGAAAGAGATGCTTGGCTTATCTCTTTCAATTTTATTATGTGGAGTCAGACTCTAAGTCTAAATATGAATTTTTCGCTTGTTGAAATTATACAGAGCGAAAGTAAACAGTCGGTTAACTTTTAACAAATTCCTCTCCAGGTTTCCAGTCTATATAAACAGAATCTTTCTCTTTAAAATGAGGAGCTTTAATAAATACTGACTTAAAAGGCTTATCAAACTCATTTATAAACATATGAGCCTCCCCTAAATCACACTGAAGATAGTCTCCCTCTTTGATAACTATACGTTTACCATCCAAATAAACAGCACACTGCCCCTCAAGAACAAAAAAAGACTCCTCTTGCCGCTCATGTTTATGACAAGGATGCTCTTCTCCCACTCCAATCACAACAACTCCCATATCTACCTTTTGACCTTTTGTTAAATATTTTGGTCCATGTGTCCCAAATCTATACTCATGTTCACTTTCATTGGTTAATTTCATAATCCTGGTGCCTTCCACATTGATGTTGTTATATTTTTATCTACTAGAGATAGTTGCATATCATAAGCTTTTTGCCAGTTTTGCTGTATTTCATTATATAATTTATAGTTTTTCATATTAGGAATATATATCTTATCCCACTCTACTAACTCCATAGCTGCTGTTTTTATATCACGATAAATACTCACTCCAACTCCAGCTGCCATGGCAGCTCCAAGAGCTGTTGCTTCTGTTACTTTTGGAATTTTTACTTTACACCCCAATACATCTGCAAGAGTTTGACTCCAAAGTTCGCCCTTACTAGCACCTCCTGCAAAAACAACAGAATCAACCTTAATACCAGTAAATTTCTCTATCTTTTCAAGATTTATCTTTGAAACTATGCAAGCATTTTCTTGCAAAGACTTAAACATAGAGTACTTATTACATATAGATGAATCAAGAGAGAGATTTAGAAAGCTTGGACTTGCATGATACCACTTACCATACTTCATGCTATCACTAAAAATAGGTATAATCCCATATGAGCCTATAGGAACATCTTTAGCTTTTTCCTCAAGCAAAGTGTAAGTATCTTTTCCATTTTTTTTCGATTCTAGTTTTTCTATGTCACAAAAAGCATCTCTAAACCACCTCATCACAAGCCCACTAAAAAAAGTAATCCCTTCAGCTTGACTAAGTCCATCTATGACATGAGGATTTACTCTTATACTCATATCTTTAGGAGGTTTGGTTTTGCTTGGTATATTTACAACTTGTTGCCAAAACGAGCCACCAAGAATCGCAACTTCACCCTCCTTGACCACTCCAAGCCCAGCTGAGCCAAGCTGAACATCTCCTCCACCCATGACTACTTTTGTCTTTTCACTTAGCCCTGAGTCTCTACATGTAACACTTCCCATAAGAGTACCGACTTCTAAAACTGGAGGAAAAATATTATCTTTTATATCTATTTGTTTAGCCATACTAGGTAACCAATCGCGGTCTTTCAAAGAAAATACCCCTGTAGTTCCGCCATTGCTAGGGTCTGTTGCTATGACGCCACTAAGTTTTGCTAAAATCCAATCCCCTATCATAGAGATTTTAGCTACCTTTTCATAAATTTCAGGTTGATTATTTTTAAGCCACAAAATCCTAGGTAATGACCCAAGAGCAAAAGTCTGTCCACTAAGAGCATAAAACTTCTCTTCAATCCTATCAAAATTATCTTTTAAATATTTTACTTCTTTATCTGCTCTTGCATCAACATTGGCTACAGCCCACAGTTCTTTTCCAAACTCATCATAAAGTACAATTCCTTCACGCATACTAGTAGCACTAAGAGCTACTATATCTTCGCCATTAAGCTTGGCTACATGTAAAGCTTCCTTGATACACTCACAAACTAAATCCCAATTTGTTTTACAATCAAAACTCATACTATCTGCTATATTTGGCTCTTCTATGTGAGTCCACTCCCTTTGCCCTACACTTATCTGATTTCCTAGAGTATCAAAGATAACAGCACGAATACTTCCTGTACCTGCATCTATTGCCATCAAGTATTGCATATAAAATTCCCTATTTTTTTGTAATTATAGCAAAATCATATTGACAGTTTTAAAACTTAAGTAAGTTTTATGTCATTTTTAAGTAAAATCACGTTTTAAATATATGGTCGCGTAGCTCAGTTGGTAGAGCACTACCTTGACATGGTAGTGGTCGTTGGTTCAAGTCCAATCGTGGCCACCATATTTTGTTCTCTCACTGTTTGGGAGTTCTATTAAGTAAAGGAAATACATGCAAAATACAGTTATAGCCTACAGAGATGGCGTAACTCTAACTGACACACAAAGCGTTTCTTCTCCCGATAATCTCCAAGAAGTTTTATTTGACAACTCTGATGATGCCTTACATGTAATACGTCATTCGACTGCACATATGATGGCTCAAGCTATCAAAGAGTTATATCCAGATGCAAAGTTTTTTGTAGGACCTGTCATTGAAGATGGTTTTTATTATGATTTTAGAACACAAGAGAAGATAAGTGATTCAGATTTAAAGACTATTGAAAAAAAGATGAAAGAGATTGCTAAAAAAAAGCTTCCAATCATAAAAACAAACACTACTAAAAAAGCAGTAGTTGAACAATTTAAAGATGATGATTTAAAACAAGAAGTTCTTCTTCGCATACCAGATGGTGAAGTTTCTACTTATAAACAGGGTGATTTTGAAGACCTATGTCGTGGACCTCACGTACCAAATACAAAATTTTTAAGATTTTTTAGCCTCACAAGAGTTGCAGGAGCGTATTTAGGTGGTGATGAAAATCGTGAGATGCTTACTCGTATATATGGGATTGCATTTGCAGATAAACAGAGTTTAGCTGATTATAATAAGATGATAATAGAAGCAAAAAAGAGAGACCACCGAAAACTTGGTCGAGAAATGAAACTTTTTGCTTTTGATGAAACTTTAGGTGCCGGACTTCCAATGTGGCTTCCTCATGGAGCTAGATTAAGAAGTAGACTTGAACGTCTTTTATATGATGCACATAGAATTAGAGGTTATGAACCTGTTCGTGGACCAGAGATACTCAAAAGTGATGCTTGGAAGATTAGTGGACATTATGATAACTATGGTGAAAATATGTACTTTACTCAAATGAACGAGGGAGATGAAAAAAATCCTAAGATTAATGAGTACGGCATGAAACCTATGAACTGTGTTGGACATATAAAAATCTATCAAAATGAGCCAAGAAGTTATAGAGATTTACCATTGAAGTTTTTTGAGTATGGCGTAGTTCATAGACATGAATTAAGTGGTGCTCTTCATGGCTTGTTTAGAGTTAGAGAATTTACTCAAGATGATGCACATATCTACTGTACTCCTGAACAGATTAAAGAGAATGTTATGGAGATTATGGAGTTTGTGAAAGATATAATGACAACTTTTGATTTTAAATACGAATTAATGATATCTACAAAACCAGAAAAAAAGTCTATAGGTGACGATACCTTTTGGGAATCAGCTACAAATGGTCTTAAAGAGGCTTTAGAAGAAAATGGGCTAGAGTATACAATAGACGAAGGTGGTGGAGCATTTTATGGTCCAAAAATAGATATAAAAATCCTTGATGCATTAAAAAGAAAGTGGCAATGCGGAACTATACAAGTAGATTATAATCTTCCGCAAAGATTTGAGCTTGAGTACACTGACGCAGACAACGAAAAACAACAACCTGTTATGATTCATAGAGCAATACTTGGTTCATTTGAGAGATTTATTGGGATTTTAACTGAACATGTAGCTGGAGAATTTCCATTTTTTATAGCTCCTACACAAGTTATCATTATCCCAATTAGTGAATCTCATCAAAATTACGCTAAAGAATTGGGACATGAATTAATAAAAAATGGAGTAGATTTTGACATTTTAGATAAAAATGAGTCTCTAAACAAACGTATTAGAAACGCTGAAAAAATGCGTGTTCCGATGATTTTGGTAATAGGTGATGAAGAAGTTGAGAAAAAAACTGTTGCTTTAAGAGATAGAAGAGAAAGAAAACAGTATAATCTAACAAAGGACGAATTTATGTCCTTAACAAAGGAAAAACTTAGTGAGGTACACTTTTGAGTAAAAAGCAAGATGCAGTTCTAAATGACGATATCAGAGCTAGAGAAGTAAGATGTTTAGGTGATGATGGTACGCAGTACGGAATCATCTCTCGTGATGAGGCGTTAGATAAAGCAGAAGAGCTAGGATTAGATTTAGTTCTTATAGCTCCTGATGCTAAACCGCCAGTCTGTAAAATTATGGACTATGGTAAGTTTAAGTATCAAGAAGAGAAGAAAAAGAAAGAAGCTAAGAAAAAGCAAAAAACTATTGAAGTTAAAGAGATTAAACTTTCAGTTAAAATTGCTGATAATGATATTAGCTATAAAATAAAGCATGCAAGAGAGTTTCTTGAAGCTGGAAAGCATGTGAAATTTAGAGTATTTTTACGTGGTCGTGAAATGGCAAATCCTGATGCTGGTAAAGCTGTACTTGAAAGAGTTTGGCCTATGGTTGAAGATATTGCTGTTCGTGACAAGCCTCCAAAATTTGAAGGTAGATACGTTAATATGCTTGCTCTTCCTAAGCAAAAATAAATATTTTACTCCCTCTTAAGAAACTTTAAGATATAATCGCAAGTTTCTTAGATAAATTAGAGGGAGAATACTCTCTAATCCAATCTTAATCGAAATAATTTTAATAAGGAGTTACTATGCCAAAAATGAAAACGGTACGTGGTGCAGCAAAGCGTTTTAAAGTTAAAAAGAATAGCATAAAACGTGGTGCAGCGTTTAGAAGTCATATTCTAACAAAGAAATCACCAAAAAAGATGCGTGGTCTTAAAGAAGACAAAACTATCGATAGCTGTGATGTTAAAAGAGTAAAACGTATGCTAGGAAAAGCATAGTTTTAAGTTGTTTTTTTAGTGTTTAAGCACTAATTTAATTGTTCCCCTATTTAGGTAGGGCAAGTTCACAACATGTGACACCAATACGGTCAAGGAGACACAAATGAGAGTAAAAACAGGCGTAGTTAGAAGAAGACGTCATAAGAAGATATTAAAATTAGCAAAAGGTTTCTATAGTGGTAGAAGAAAGCACTTTAGAAAAGCGAAAGAGCAGATTGAAAGAAGTCTTGTATATGCTTACAGAGATAGAAGAAATAAGAAAAGAGATTTCAGAAGACTTTGGATTACAAGAATCAATGCTGCTTGTAGATTAAACGATATAAGTTATTCTCGCTTTATAAATGCTCTCAATAAGGCTAATATCGAGCTAGATAGAAAAATCTTAGCAGATATGGCTATGAATGACCCAGAAGCTTTTGCAACAGTTGTAAAACAAGCTAAAGCTGCACTTTAAGTAACTCCAATCTAGCATTGCTTAAGCAATGCTAGATTTATTCCTTCAAATAGATTTCAATATAGACAAAGCTTTTTATGCTAATTTAGTTGGTACAAATATATACTCATCTTTTTGTAAAGTTGGTTTCATATTAGTAATTAACGAAGATAAATTCTCCTCACCATATCTATTCATGTCATTTCCCATAATGATTCAGAGAGTGTAGGATGAGCAAATACCATTTTTGATATATCTTTTTTAGTCAATTTTGCTTCAATACAGAGCAAAATTTGGTGTATGTTTTCAGTCGTATCATTTCCAATCATAACACCACCTAAGATAGTACCACTCTTTTTTTCACAAAGTAGTTTTATAAAACCAGCATCATCACCTTTTATCTTTGCCTTTGCACTTGATTTGTAAAAATGCTTGATTGTTTCATACTCTATACCTTCAGCTTTTAGAGATTTTTCATTTTTACCAACACTTGCAACTTGAGGTTGACAAAATGTTACAAAAGGGATAACTTTTGAAGGCTTACATGTAATACCACATATGTTGTTAGCTACTACTTTTGCTTCATTATAAGCACTGTGAGCAAGTGCAGGAGTAGAAATAACATCACCTATAGCATATACGTTAGTATTACTTGTTAGTAACTCTTGTTTTACTGCTATAAATCCTCTATTGCTTTTTATGTTAGCTTTTTCAAGGTTTAAGTCTTTGGTATTTGGAGCACGTCCAATAGATACAAGTACTAACTCATACTCTTTTTCAACTTCACCTTTTTTTGTATCCATTTTTATTGTAACTGAGTCTTTGTTCTTAACAAATGATATTACATTTGCTTCAACTGTTATATTGATACCTTTTTTTTGAAGTTCACGTTGTAGCGCTTTTGCTACATCAACATCTTCAGCAGGAACAATTTGAGGAGTAAACTCTGCAATATCAACACTAACTCCAAGAGAGTTAAAAAATGTAGCAAATTCACATCCAATGGCACCACCACCTACAATAAGTATAGAACTTGGGATTCTATCAAGCTTAAAAACTTCTCTACTTGATATAATCTGTTTACCATCAATCTCTAAAAGAGGATGAGGTCTATGAACAGAACCACTTGCAATAACAAATTTGTCTGCTGTTATAATTTCATCGTTTACTTTAATAGATTTTTCATCTTCAAAAGTAGCCTCTCCAAAAATAGTAATAACTTTTGCTTTTTTTAATTTTGTACTTATACCAGCCCTGAGTTGATCTATCAAATTATCTTTTTTATCTCTAAGCTTATTTATGTCTAGCGACATACTATCTACATGGACACCACAACTCTCAAAATAACTTTTTTTAGCAATATAGAGTGCACTCTCAAGGTACTGTTTTGCAGGAACACATCCTTCATTTAGGCAAGTTCCACCAATTTTTTCTTCACATTTTTCAATAATAGCTACATTTTTACCCTGTTTTGCTAAAAGTGAAGCACACTCATATCCAGCAGGTCCTGCTCCAATAACAACTACATCAAAATTATCCATTTAATTTACCACCTTTTTTATCTAACTATCTCCTTTAACTTGAACAAAGTCCAAGTTAAATTCCTCACACTAAAGCTTATGCTTTGCATAGAGAAGAATTTTATTCTTCAAAATACTCATGTGCCATATACGAACTTCTTGTATAGGGTGAACTCTTTACAAACTCAAATCCCATATCTAATGCCATTTGACCATACTCTTCAAACTTTTTAGGGTTTATATACTCTGCAACCTCAACGTGAGTTTTACTAGGAGCCAAATACTGCCCCATAGTGAGCAGAGTACACTTAACATCAAGTAAGTCTTGCAAAGACTTTTTTAACTCATCTTCACTCTCTCCAAGTCCTAGCATAAATGCACTCTTTGTTTTTAGTTTAGGGTTTGCTTTTTTTAGTGACTCTAAAATTCCAAGAGATTTTTGATAATTTGCCCCTTTTCTAACACCATAAAGTCTTGGAACTGTCTCCATGTTGTGTCCGATTACCTCAGCACCACAGTTTGCAACATCAAAAAGTGCTTTTTCATTATACTGTAAATCAGGAATAAGCAGTTCAACTGTTATACTCTTATCCATATCTTTAATAGCTTTTACACACTTAATAAATTGCTGTGCTCCACCATCTTTTAAGTCATCTCTAGTAACACTCGTAATAACAACATGTTTTAATCCCAATGAAACAACCCCATCAGCAACTTTTTGTGGCTCATCTTCATCTATACCACTTGGCATTCCTGTATCAACATTACAATAACTACAAGCTCTTGTACAAGTTGAACCTAATATCATAAAAGTAGCAAGTTTTTTAGAAAAACATTCACTCATATTTGGACACATTGCTTCTTGACAAACTGTATGTATGCCTATGTCTTTAAGAGCTACTTCAACATCTTTTTGTTGTGCAAAAAAGACTTTTTTTAGTAACCACTCTGGTTTTCTTTTATTAAACATTTTTAAATATATCCTTTTAACTACTCTTTACATGTAAAGCATTTATTATATCTAAGATTTTGTAAATTATCTAAGTAAAGATACAATAA
>CAZIAJ010000027.1:0-13969 GCA_964537565.1 uncultured Sulfurospirillum sp. | reverse complement strand
AAATTGACATTTTTAACCTATAAACTTATATCCTACACCCCAAACTGACTTAATAAATTTTGCAGATTTTGAGTTGTCAAATATTTTATTTCTTATTTTGCTTATGTGCATATCTATGGCTCTTTCACTAGAGTACTCATCTCCCAAGTGATTTGCTATCATTGCTCTTGAAACAATTTTATCACTGTTGTTAAGTAAAAACAAAAAGATTTTATATTCTACTTTTGTAAGTTCAATCAGATGACCATCTTGTAAAATCTCCATTTTATTTTCATCTATCTCAAACTCCCCTACATATCTTTTTGATGTTGTGCCTTTTATTCTTTTCAAAATTGCATTTATCTTCATAATTAGTTCTTTTGGGTCATATGGTTTAGCTAAAAAATCATCTGCGCCATATTCATATGCAACTACTTTATCTCCTAAATTACCTCTAGCACTAGAAATAATAATAGGTATAGAGCTTACTTTTCTTATTTTTTTACATACGTCAAAACCATCTATTTGAGGCAACATTAAATCTAGAACAACCAAAGAGTATGTATCATCTAAAGTATCTAATGCATTAAGAGGTTTTTCAAATGCTTCTACTTCATAGTCATAATTACTTATATACTCTTTTAGTAACTTTTGCATATCTAAATCATCTTCTATGAGCATTATTTTCATTCTACTTCCCATTCATATATATATTTTACAAACTTTTTTCTCTGTTTTTTTGTGAGTATTTTATGCATATCTTCTAGAAACTCTTTCTCTATATTTGTTTGAAGGTCATTTAAATCTTTGCTTAAGCCTTCTAGCCTGTTTTTATCAAAATATGTTTGTTCAAATATTTTCTGTTTTTTATCTATGACTTTTTTCTTTAATTTTCTATATTTTTTTAACTCTTTTTGATACTCTTTAAGAGTTTCTCGAACTTTTTCAACCTGTTTTTGATTGAGATTTAAGTAACTTAAATCTTTTCTATAGTAGTGATCTTTTTCTTCATAATCATCTGCTGTTATAAAAGTAAATATCATAATTAAAACTAAAATATACTTCATAGCTAACCTTTTGGTATTTTTATTAGATCATTTTCGAGTAAACCATACTCTATATCTGTATGACAAGCTTTACAATTTGCTCTACTCCTAATATTTTTTTGTTTAAAAATATTTTTATCTATCTCTTTATGTCGTTTTACCCAGTAAGGAGTTTTACTGATTGCTATTATTGTACTATTATTATCTTTTAAACTATTTAATATTCCCAAAGAAGCTTGGTGTGTTGAATTTTCAGCACTGTTTTGTTTTAAAAAATTAGAGATTGAGATATTGGTAAGTTCATCTATTGATGCATCATCGCCAAAATGATTTTCTAAATCTTTCATCATTTTTACCCATGAGTCTTTAGGCAATAAATTTGGAGGATATAACATGTGACAACTAGCACACTCATCTACAAAATCTGCATGTAAAGCAGTATAATTCTGCTTTACATTAGCATTTGCTATAAAAATATTATTTGTAAATATAAAATAGCAAATAGAAAAAAGTGATACGATAATCCATAATAAAGAGAAAGCTTTTTGAAATATATTTAATTTTATAGATACTTCTTTGGTACTTTTCTTATATCCATCAACCATAGAGTCAATGCTATCGCCTTTTTTTATAACTTTATCAATCATGGCTCCTGCCATATGTACTCCAACAATAGCTAAAAATAGATTTGATAAAAATTCATGAATCTCTTTAAAAAACTCCATTTCTCTAAAAAAACTATTATGTAAATATGAAAAAATTCCATGATTTTCTTGGATACCATAAGCCAATAAGCCAGTTATGATTGTTAAAAATGCAACAATAATCATAAATACAATAGCATAGCTTGATGCAGGATTATGTCCAATATACTCTTTGGTTTTAGAAAAAGGAGTTAATAAGTAAGATTTTAAATCATTGATAGAAAAATTAAAATCACTAAACCTTGAGTATTTGGGGCCAATAAAACCCCAAATTGTTCTAAAAAGAAAAACAACACCAAGTGCTAAACCAAATGCTACATGATAACTTAACAACTTATCAAAATCTCCTAGTATATAGGAAGCTGCAAAGAAAAGCATTAAGAGAATATGAGCAAATCTATTGACAAAGGGCCAAATATAACTTTTAGTCATCCCATCTTCCATAATTTGGTATTTTTATATCTCTTTCACCATAGTAACCTTTTTTGGCAGTTGTATGACAAGCTACACAATTTCCTATAGTTTTTACCTCTTTTTGAGTTATAAGTCTTTTTGGTATTTCATCATGCTCTTTTTGAAAGTATCTTGTTTTGCTTATAGCAATTGGAGTATTTCTCCACGAAATGCTTCTTGCTATCTTTGAACCAACTTTTGAATTACCATTTTTATCAGAAGCATTTTTTCTAAGGTAGTTTAAAAGTGTTACTCTATCACTCTCTTCTAGTGAAGCATCATCTCCAAAGTGATTAGCTAATTCTTTTGGCTCCATCAATTTACTCCAAGATTTACTAGGAAGTAAACCAGGTTGATATCCAAAGTGACAACTAGCACATTCATCTTTATATAACTTGTTATTAACTGGTTTTACTTGATATTTTGCTCTTTTAGAGTACTTTTTACCGTAGTCATCATCTGCAGTAAGATTACCTGCTAATACTAAAAGAGAGAGTGATACTCCAACAATCATAAAACCTTTTTTAAAATTTTTCATTTAATTTCTCCTAATTTTTTTTACTATAAAATATATAACATCACCTTTTTCTTGTGCAGTTCCAACTCTGTTATATACATCTTTAAAGTTTCTTCTTAACCATTTTTTCACCTGTTTTACTTTTACCATACTTTTGGGATTTGCATGAGGAGATAATGGATCTAGTATCTTACCTGTATGTATATTTTCTCCATTTTGTCTTAAATCATTTGTATGACAACTAGTACAAGAGAGGGGTTTCCCTCTTTTTCCTATATGTGTTGAGGTAAATATCTCTTTTCCTCTTTGAACATCAAAATCTATAAATTTGCTATTTTGCTGTTTTGCTTCAGCCTTAAGTGAGTCTATATAGTTTTGCATATCTTTGTTAAAACCAGCACTAAAAAGTGTAATTGGTAACAATGCCAAGACAATTCTCTTTTTCATTTTTTCCTCCATTTTTTATTTGTTGATGAAAGATTATTATAAATTTGTCAATACCCTAAATACATTTCTTTACAAAATATTTACACTTTAAGGGGTCAGGGTTAAACTTTTAACTATTTTTATGTTAATATATAAATAAAAAGAGTTGAAATGCCAAGAAGATTAAGAGTAGAAGCTTGTGGATATCATCATGTTTACAATAGAGGTGTTGCAAAAAGCGATATTTTTTTAGAAAATGCAGATAAGGAAAAATTTTTAGATATTTTAGGTGAAGTTTCAAAAGAGTATAAATTTAATATTCACTCTTTCTGTCTTATGGATAATCATTACCATCTTTTATTAGAAAATAAAAAAGAGAATTTATCAGATGGCATGAGGCAAATAAACTCAAAATATGCAAGTTTTTTCAATAAAAAATATGAAAGAGTAGGACATCTTTGGCAAGATAGATTTAAATCATGGTATGTTTTAAACGAGACATACCTTTTTACACTTTTTAAATATATAGAACAAAACCCAGTAAAAGCAAATATGACAAAAAAAATAGGAGAGTATAGATATAGTGCCACTTATAGTATCTTAAAAGATGGGGTTCCTCCTTTCCTACAAAACTCTTTTGTGCTTAGAGATTATCATACACAAGAGCTATTTGATATGTTAGATATCTCACTGAGTAAAACTGAGATTGAAAATATAGACAAATTTCATAAAACGAGGTATAAAAAGATAGATGGGGGAATAGAATCTATAAAAAAAATAGAATTAAAAAAATATTTTATACATGTAAGCAATAAAGAGGAGAGAAACCTTGCAATTTTAAAAGCATATGAAGAGGACTATACAAAAAGTGCAATTGCTAGAGAATTATCATTAAGTGTGGCAGGAGTAAGTAAAATCTTAAAAAAGTTAAAAGTTTAACCCTGACCCCTATTAGATTTAAAGGTTATTTGGATAAAATAAGAGCAAATTTAATAACAACTGATAATTAAGCAAAAGTTTTATAAAAGATATGATTTACAGAAGATATTTCTTCGTGTTTCAGTCAAGAGAAATTTTTGCTGGACTTGTTCAGTAAAAAGGGGACAATTAAATGGAAAATATTTTTGATAATAATCAAGATATACAGACTATAAAAATAGAAGATTCTATCAAAGCTAGTTATCTTGATTATTCTATGAGTGTTATCATAGGTCGTGCATTGCCAGATGCCAGAGATGGACTTAAGCCGGTTCATAGAAGAATACTATATGCCATGAATGATTTAAGTATTAGTTCACGTAGTCCATATAAAAAGTGTGCTAGGATAGTTGGTGATGTTATCGGTAAGTATCATCCACATGGTGATACAGCTGTTTATGATGCGCTTGTTCGTATGGCTCAACCTTTTGCTATGCGTATTCCTTCTGTTGATGGTCAAGGAAACTTTGGCTCTATTGATGGAGATAATGCAGCAGCGATGAGATATACGGAAGCTCGTATGACTACACTTTCAGAAGAGCTTTTGAGAGATATAGATAAAGATACAGTTGATTTTACTCCTAACTATGATGATAGTATGGTGGAACCAGATGTTCTTCCAAGTCGTGTTCCAAACTTACTCCTAAATGGTTCAAGTGGTATTGCAGTTGGTATGGCGACAAATATTCCTCCACACTGTCTTGATGAACTGATACCTGGACTTCTTGCAATGATAGAAAATCCAAATATTGAACTTAATGAGATGATGGAGTATATTAAAGGTCCAGATTTTCCTACTAAAGGTATTATTTTTGGGAAAAAAGGTATCTTAGATGCTTACTCAACAGGACGTGGACGTATAAAAATCAGAGCGAAGATTCATATGGAAAAAAAGGGAAATAAAGATGTAATCATTATCGATGAACTCCCTTATCAAGTAAATAAATCTCGCCTTATTGAGCAGATTGCAAACCTTGTAAAAGAGAAGCAAGTTGAAGGTATTAGTGAACTTAGAGATGAGTCTGACAGAGAGGGAATTAGAGTAGTAATTGAGCTTAAGCGTGATGCTATGAGTGAGATTGTCCTTAATAACCTTTATAAATCTACAAATCTAGAAGTTACTTTTGGTGTTATTTTACTTGCTATTGAAAATAAAGAGCCAAAAGTATTTAAACTTCTTGAACTTCTTCAACTATTTTTAAATCATAGAAAAACTGTTATCATTAGAAGAACTATATTTGAGCTTGAAAAAGCAAAGGCAAAAGCACATATATTAGAAGGTCTTAAAATTGCTCTTGATAATATAGATGCTATTATAGATCTTATTAGAGCGAGTAGTGATACTGCTAGTGCAAAAGCTGGATTGGTAGAAAAGTTTGGCCTTAGTGAAATTCAAGCTGGTGCAATTTTAGATATGAAACTAAATCGTCTTACTGGTTTAGAAAGAGAAAAGATAGAAAATGAGCTTAAGGCTCTTCATGCTGAGATAGAAAGACTTAGTGCAATTTTAAAGAGTGAAACACTTCTTAGTGAGATTATTAAAACAGAATTAATTGAGATTCAAGATAAATTCAAATCTCCTCGTGTCACTGTTATCGAAGATGATTATGATGATATAGATATGGAAGATTTGATTCCAAATGAGCCAGCAGTAGTTACAATTACGCATAGGGGATATATTAAAAGAGTTCCATTGAAATCTTATGAAAAGCAAAAGCGTGGTGGAAAAGGTAAAACAGCAGTTACTGTTTATGAAGATGATTTTATAGAAAGATTCTTTACATGTAACACTCACGATACACTTCTCTTTGTTACAGATCGTGGACAGTTACATTGGCTTAAAGTTTATCGTATACCAGAAGGAAGTCGCACAGCTAAAGGAAAAGCAGTAGTTAATCTTTTAAAACTTGAAGTAGATGAAAAAATACAATCTATTATCCCTACTACTGATTTTAGTGAAGATAAATCTTTAGTTTTCTTTACTAGAAAAGGTGTTGTAAAAAGAACAAATCTTGGAGAATTTTCAAATATAAGAAGCAATGGTGTAAAAGCTATTAATCTTGATGATAATGATAGTATAATTACGGCTAAAATTGCAGATCAAGATGTAAAACAACTTTTTATGATAACAAAACTATCACAATGTATTAAGTTTGATATTGAAAAGACTCGTGACCAAGGAAGAAACACAAGAGGTGTTAGAGGAATCAAGTTTAAGCTAGATGGTGATGAGGTTGTAGATGCTAACATCATATGTAATGACGAACAAGAGATACTTGTTATGAGTGAAAAAGGTATAGGTAAGAGAACAGAAGCTGGTGAGTATAGACTTACAAATCGTGGTGGAAGTGGTGTAATCGCCATGAAAATGACACCAAAAACAGGTAAAAATGTTATTGGTTGTTTGATGGTAGATGAAACAAAAGATATGATGGCACTTACGGTTGCAGGTAAGATGATAAGAGTAGATATGCAGACTATTAGAAAAGCTGGACGTAATACAAGTGGTGTTATCGTTGTTAATGTGAGTGGAAAAGATGTTGTTAAATCAATAGCTAGATGCCCTAAAGCAGAAAAAGAAGAAGATAAAATAGTATCACAAAGTGATAACTCTTTAATTGAATAGACACAAGATGAAGAAAAGTAATTTATAAAGGGGCTTGTGCCCCTTATAAGAAACAACTAAATAAAAAGATGGAACACCATTTGCTTTTATTTTAGTAAATTGACAAAAAGGTTATGTTATGAATAGATGGATTATTACACTATTTGTGGGGATGGGAATGCTTTTACTATTTTCTGGATGTACAAATCAGCCATATGCTAAAGCAGAAACTAAGGTAAAGCCACAACCACCAAGGGTTATCGTTCAAAAGGTTGATAGAGAAGATATAAAAAAGATTCTTCAAGAAGAGAAGTTTATATATCTAAACAACAATCCTGACAGGGTTTTTGCAGTAAATGGAGAAGGAATTGCTCCTCAAAATACTGTTTCTCCTGCTCAAGCTATGGCTTTAGCAAAAAGAGCTGCTGTTGCAGATGCATATCGCCAAATGGCTGAAAAGCTTTATGGTGTTCAAATCAATGCAAAAGATACTATAAAGAATGCAGCACTTTATGATTCAAGAGTTGTTTCTCAAGTAAATGGTTTAGTAAAAGATGCAACAATAACTGAGCATACTTTTAAAGATGGATTATTTGTAGTTAGAATGGAACTTAAGATGAATGGTGCTAGGTGGAAAGAAATTTTTGCTTACTAATTCTCTTTACATGTAGTCTACTTGCAAATGAAAACTTTTGGTTTTCATATAGGATTGCTACAGATAATAAACAATTGGTATTTGAGGAGAGAAATATTTCTCCTCAAATGCAAAGTGTAGATACAGATAAATACAAGTTTTTTTGTAAAATAAATATAAAAAAAGAACAGTATGAATCAACACAACACTATTTAAATAAAAACTTCGATAAACTCCTTGATTGCTTTTATCCCATGAGTACAAAAGTGACAAATTATACTCTTGTAGAGATGCGAGGTATTATAGAAAGAACAGTATTTACAATAATTCCCACAAAATTTACAGTAGATTTTAAAGACGATTTTGCTAACATAAATACCACAAAATAATTTATAGGTAATTTATGAATATAGTAATCGTTGAAGACGATATAAATATGAGAAAATCTCTTGAATTTGCATTAGCAGAGTATAAAGAGTTTACTGTATCAACATGCAAGAGTGCTATGGATGCACTTAAAAAGATAGATGGTAGCACAGATTTGATAGTTACTGATATAAACATGCCACAGATGGATGGTATAGAGTTTATAAAAGAGCTTGATGGTCGTTATGACATCATAGTAATCACTGGGAATGCTACACTTAACCGTGCTATTGAATCTGTTAGGCTTGGTGTCAAAGATTTTTTAACTAAGCCTTTTGAAATTGATACTTTAGTAGACGCTATAAAAAGACAAGTAAAGATAAGTAAAAAGATAAAAAAAACTAAAAATAGTGAGAAGAGTAATGGTGATTTTATAGCAACTTCACCAGCACTTGAAAAGGTTTTAAAACTCTCTAAAAAAGCAGCAAGGACAGATGCCTCTGTTCTTTTGATGGGTGAAAGTGGTGTTGGAAAAGAACTTTTTGCAAATTATGTTCATAAAAATTCACCAAGAGAGAAGGGAAAATTTATAGCCATAAATATGGCGGCGATCCCTGAAAACTTATTGGAAAGTGAGCTTTTTGGTTATGAAAAAGGTGCATTTACAGATGCAACTGCTTCAAAAAAAGGGCATTTTGAGATAGCTCATGGAGGAACTCTATTTTTAGATGAGATAGCAGAGATGCCTATAAGTTTACAAGCAAAACTTTTAAGAGTTCTTCAAGAGAGGGTTATAACCCGTGTGGGTGGAACAAAAGAGATAGAGATAGATGTTCGCATAGTTTCTGCAACAAATGCCGATATACATGAGACAATAGAAAAAGGTAAGTTTAGAGAGGATTTATACTATAGACTCAATACTATTCCTGTTTATATACCTCCACTAAGAGAGAGAAAAGAGGAAATAGAACCGATTGCAAATCATATTTTAAAAGATGTGTGTAAAAAGTATGAGCTTGAAACTTTGGAATTTTCAGCTGAATCATTAGAAGCATTAAATAGTTATAAATGGCCAGGAAATATAAGAGAATTGATTTCAGTTGTTGAACGAGCTGCAATTTTGAGTGATAATAGTGTTATTAGTTTAGATGATTTATTTTTAGATAGTAGAGATACAAATAAAACAAAAAGTATAGATAGTATGGAAAAAGAGTTAGTTATAGAGGTGTTGCAAAGTGTATCTGGAGATAAAGCAGAAGCAGCAAAAATCTTAGGCATGAGCAAATTAATGTTAGATAAAAAAATTAAAAAATACAGTTTAGAGGAAAAGTTATGAGAAAGTATAACGTAGCAATAGTAGGTGCAACTGGTGCAGTTGGAGAAGAATTATTTAGAGTGTTAGAAGAGTTAGATTTTCCAATCAACAATCTAATACCACTTGCATCAAGTAGAAGTGCTGGTGTTGATATCGAGTATAGAAATAAGCACTATAAAGTTGTAGAATTAACTGAGACAGTATTTGATGAAAAAGATGTAGAGATCGCATTTTTTAGTGCAGGAGGTTCTATCTCAGCTCACTATGCAAAGTTTGCTGCAGAAGCTGGTGCAGTAGTGATTGATAATACAAGTCATTTTAGAATGGAAGCAGATGTTCCTTTAGTAGTTCCAGAGTGTAATCCTAATGATATCAGTGCTTGGAAGAATACAGGAATTATTGCTAATCCAAATTGTTCTACTATACAGATGGTACAAGTTTTAAAGCCATTAGATGATGCATTTGATATTTCAAGAGTAGATGTAAGTACATATCAAGCAGTAAGTGGAGCAGGAAAAGCGGGTATGGAAGAGTTAGTAGCTCAAATGCAAGACTTTTTTGCTTTTAAGCTTGGAGAGAGTGAATCTAAAATATTTCAACATCAAATTGCATTAAATGTAATTCCTCATATAGATGTTTTCATGGAAAATGACTATACCAAAGAAGAGATGAAAATGGTAAATGAAACTCAAAAGATACTTGGTAAAAATATCGAAGTAAGTGCTACTTGTGTTAGAGTTCCAGTAATTAGAAGTCATAGTGAGTCTATAACTATCCATTTTGAAAACTCAGTAAGTGTAGAAAAAGCAGTTCAAGTTCTAAAAGATGCTCCAAATATAGTTGTGATGGATAATCCAAGTAAAAATGAGTATCCTATGCCAACAGTATCTAGTGATACAGACGATACATTTGTAGGAAGAATTAGAAAAGATTTAAACAGAGACAATGTTCTTCACCTTTGGTGTGTAGCAGATCAACTTAGAGTTGGAGCTGCAACAAACTCTGTTCGTATAGCACAAAAATGGATAGAGATGGAAGGATAATAATGAGTCAAATATTTGTTGATGCTTGTTTTGGAAAAAAGACAGCGCACACACCAGTATGGATGATGAGACAAGCAGGAAGATATCTCCCTGAGTATATGAAAGTAAGAGCAGAAGCTGGAGATTTTCTTTCACTTTGTCACGATCCACAAAAAGCTTGTGAAGTGACACTTCAGCCTGTTGATATTCTTGGAGTTGATGCTGCTATTTTATTTAGTGATATTTTAGTTGTTCCTATGGAAATGGGAATGGAGTTAAAGTTTGTAAAAGGTGAAGGTCCACTTTTCCCAAAACCTATTAAAACTATGGAAGATTTAGATGCTCTTTGTGTTGAAGAAGCTGCTGAAAAATTAGAATATGTTTATGAGACTATTCGTCTAATACGTGGAAGACTTGCGGCTGATAAAGCACTTATAGGCTTTTGTGGAGCTCCCTGGACACTTGCTACATATATGATAGAGGGACAAGGTACTAAAACTTATGCTATCGTAAAAAAACTTATCTATTCACAGCCAGAGTTTATGCATGCACTTTTAAGAAAAGTAACAGATGTTATAAAAATTTATATGTCAAATCAGATAAAAAGTGGTGCTAATGCTGTTATGATTTTTGATTCATGGGCGGCAGCTTTAGAGGAAGATGCTTATTTTGAGTTTAGTTGGAATTATATGAAAGAGATTTCAGCACACTTAAAATCAAATTTTCCAGAAGTTCCAGTTATCATGTTTCCAAAAGGAATTAGTGGTTACTTGGATAGAATTGATGGTGATTTTGATGTATTTGGTGTTGATTGGTCAACTCCTATAGAACTTGCAAAAGAGAAACTTGGTGATAAGTATGTTCTTCAAGGCAATATGGAACCAACAAGACTCTATAAACAAGAAGCTATAAAAGAGGGTATTGAGAAGATAGTAAAAGTTATGAAAAATGAGAGACATATCTTTAATCTTGGACATGGAATCTTGCCAGATATTCCAGTAGAAAATGCAAAATACTTTATAAAAGAAGTTCAAAAGCAGACAAAAATATGAGTAACCTAGTATTTGGGCCAATTACCTCAAGAAGATTTGGACAATCTTTAGGTATAGATTTGAGTCCAGATACTAAACAGTGTAATTTCGACTGCATCTACTGTGAGCTTAAAGCAGCAAAACCAGTAGATACTATACAGAATCCTCCTTTAGTAAAAGAAGTTGTTTCAAGCGTAAGAGAAGCTCTTGTAAAGCATAAAAAGATTGATGTCATTACTTTAACAGCAAACGGAGAACCAACTTTATACCCATATATGAAAGATCTTGTAAAACAACTGCATAAGATAAAAGGCAAATCAAAACTACTTATTTTATCTAATGGTGCAACTGTTACATGCGAAGAAACAAGAGAAATTTTAAAAGAGATAGACATAGTAAAATTATCTCTAGATTGTGTAAGCCAAAAGTGTTTTAAAAAGATAGATAGACCTATAAAGGGTTTACATGTAAAAGAGATTATAGAAGGTATTAAAGAGTTCAGAAAAATATATGAAAAAGAGCTTGTATTAGAGATTTTAGTCGTCAAAGATATCAATGATAAAGAAGAAGAATTTCAAGCCCTAAAAGAAGTTTTACAAGAGATAAAACCGGATAGGATAGATATAAGTACTATAGATAGACCACCAGCGTATGATGTAAAGAGTGTAAGTATAGAAAGATTAAAAGAGTTAGCTAGTATATTGACTTCACTTTCTATTAGTCTTGCATATAAAAGAGATTATAGTGAAGAGAAACGTGATTTTACAAAAAATGAGATTTTAAATATGATAGACAAACGACCGCAGAGTTTTGATGATGTTGATATAAGTTTTTCAAAGGAAAGTAAAGAACTTTTAAATGAACTTATAAAGGATGGATTTTTATATATGGAGGGTGTAGCAGGAGTAAATTTTTATAAACTTTCATAACTAATAGAAAAACCTTGACATTCATAAGATTTTTTACTATAATTTCGTCCTCATTAAACATGTTCCGGATTAGCTCAGCGGTAGAGTAGGTGACTGTTAATCACTTGGTCGCTGGTTCGAATCCAGCATCCGGAGCCATTCAATTTTAAACCCCCAAAATACGACATTTCAGAGCCTTAAAAACTTATAGTAGCTATATAGTAGCTTTTTTATTTAGAACAATCCAATAGATTTATCAATTTTTCTTATCTCAGATGGTATAAACTTGTTGTACTTATGTATCAACATTTCTACGTTTACATGACCCATGATTTGAGCAATATGATTGATACTAAATTTTCCACTTGAAAGCATCATTGTTGCAAATGAAGAACGAGTATCATATAATCTTTGGTAAGGTAGTTCTAGTTTTAGAAGTAACTTTTTCCAATGATGGTCTCTTAGTCTATTTCCATCATTATGTGGTGTACCATGATGTGATAAAAATACATACTCACTTTTTTCATAAGTAAGTTCATATTGATTTTTCAAATATGGCATTAGCTCATCAAAGATAGGAACTATTCTATATCCACTTTTTGTTTTAGGGGATACATTCTTTCCATATCTTCGTGTGCGTTTTACTTCTAACTCTTGCACTTTAAAATCAATATCTTTCCATTTTAACCCAACAGCTTCACCCGTACGAATACCAGTAAAGAAGGAGAGGGCTAAGAAATTTTGAAACCATCCATTTGCACTAGATATTAAAAGTCTCATTGTTTCAACATCAAAGGGTTTTGCACCACCTTGATTTTTTTTAGGTCTCCTAATTCTGTCAAATGGATTTTTTTCTATCTCTTCATCATAAAATGCCTCTTTGCAGATAGCACTAAATGTATTTGAAATATATATCGCAGTTGTATTGCTACGCTCAGTAATCCAATAGTTAAACCATTTTTTAAGCTCTGAAATTCTAAGAGATGCAATCTCTCTTTTTCCAAAAGTAGGTAAAATCTGATTTCTTATGATGGATTCATATCTTATATATGTAGATTCTTTTACCAGTAACTTTTTACTAGATAAGAACAACTCAGCATAATATTCAACTGTTCTAGATTCTCTTGGAGAGATATCAATTTGTCCTGTTTGAATTTTAAATAACATGTTAGGCAATAAATCATTTTTGACTAACTTACGATTTTTAGCAGTATCATCTAGTCCAGTAGTCTTAGAGACTCTTTGTCCATTGTGATATATGCTTAGATAAATTTTGTTGTCTTTGGCGTAAAGGCTTGCCATTTTGCGTCCCTTTCGCCCTAATCCAACCATCTATCTCCAATCTATCAAATATGATTTTAGCATCTCCAATCTTAAAAAAATGTTGGTTCTCTTTAAACTCTCCATTGTAGAGCTTTTGTTTGATGAAGCTTTCACTTACTTTCATATAGTTTGATAGTTCTTTTTTAGACAGATAAGGGCTATTGGCCTTAATTAATAAGTCTTTGATTTGAGGTATAAGTTCTAAGTTTTCAAAGTTGATATTCATAACTTTTCCTTTAATCTTCTCATTTTTTCCTTATAAGCAATTTCTAACTTCTGAGCAAACTCACTTCTTTTTTCTTCTTCTCCAAAGTGTAGATAGCCCTCCATTTTTATAATCTCTTTTTCAAGCTCATAATTGCTAAGTGTATTTACTGCTATAACTTTTACTGGTTCTATTAGTTCTCCATTTTTTAAAAGTCTATACTCTTTTGAATCTCCTTGAATACTTACTGGTGTATAGCTCTTTTTTGGTTTCAAAGGTTTTCTAGCTCTCTCTTCTTGTTGTTCACAATCTTCAAGGCATCTTTTAGCAATAGCAAGTATAAACTCATCATTTAGATATAGTTTATAAGTTAGTGCTTTTTTAATAAGCTTATTAAACTCTTCAATAAATCTATCTCCATTATAAATATTGCTTTTTCTTTTTAACCTCTTTATAG
>CAZIAJ010000026.1:4652-14152 GCA_964537565.1 uncultured Sulfurospirillum sp. | reverse complement strand
GAAGTAGAAATAGATAAAGTAAAAGAGAAATTTTTAAATTCTATAAATATACTTGAAGAAGAAGTAAAAAAAGGAAATGAGTTTTTAAAACATATTGAGAGTGAGCTTTCAAGTACAGCAGTTGAAGTTGCAAAAGAAGTTATTTTAAAAGAGCTTAAACAATCTAGTAGTGAAATTGCATTAGCCTTATCTAAAAAATTGATAGATGAGTTAAAAGATGCTAAAAATGTAAAGTTAAAAGTTAATCCAAAAGATTATGAAGCATTAAAAGAGAGATATTCGACTATAGAAAATATTATAGTAGATAGTGATAGTTCTATTACAGAAGGTGGTGTTGTCATTTTGAGTGATGTTGGAAATTTAGATGGAAATATATCAACAAGATTAGATAAAGTAAAGAATTTAATAGAAAATGGATAAAATGTTAGAAGTAAAAGGTAAATCTGTTGAAGAGTTAAAAGATATATGTGTAACTCTTCGTAAAAAAATCATAGAAACAGTTAGTAAAAATGGTGGTCATCTTAGCAGTAACGTTGGAGCAGTTGAACTAATCGTAGCAATGCATTATGTTTTTAATGCAAAAAAAGACCCTTTTATTTTTGATGTTTCACATCAATCTTATGCACATAAGCTTTTGACTGATAGGTGGGATAGCTTCTCAACCCTTAGAGAGTTTGATGGTCTGAGTGGATATACAAAACCTTCTGAATCACAGTATGATTATTTTATAGCTGGGCATAGTTCCACGTCCATTTCACTTGCTCTTGGTGCTGCAAAAGCTATAAAACTTAAAAAAGAGCAAAGTAATAGAATTCCCATAGCTCTTATCGGTGATGGCTCCATGACTGCTGGTATGGCATATGAAGCACTTAATGAACTTGGAGATATAAAACTACCAGTTATTATTATTTTAAATGACAATAAAATGAGCATAGCAAAGCCAATTGGAGCTATTAGTAAGTTTCTTTCACATGCTATTGCAGGTGATTTTTTTCAAAAAATGAAAAAAAGAACAGAACAGGTTTTACAATATCTTCCAGAGAGTGCAACTTATATGGCTAAAAAGTTTGAAGAGAGCTTGAAACTTATAACTCCAGGTATGCTTTTTGAAGAGTTGGGTATAGACTATATTGGTCCAGTTGATGGACACAATGTAGAAGATTTGATTCGTGCTTATGAGTTAGCAAAAAATTTAAATAAACCAGTTATTATTCATGCTCAGACTTTAAAAGGTAAGGGTTATGAGATAGCAGAAGGCTATGAAGAGAATTGGCATGGTGTTGGACCATTTGATATAGATAGTGGTAAGGCACTCAAAATTAGTGATGGGAAGAAAAGTGCCACAAGTATATATAGTGATGCTCTCTCTAAACTTGCAAAAAGAGAAGAAAATGTAGTTGGAGTAACTGCTGCTATGCCAACAGGAACAGGCTTGAGTAGACTTATAAATGAGTTTCCAAATCGTTTTTGGGATGTTGCCATTGCAGAGCAACATGCTGTTACTTCTATGAGTGCTATGGCAAAAGAGGGTTTTAAACCTTTTATTACTATCTATTCTACATTTTTACAACGTGCTTATGATCAGGTAATTCATGATTCATGTATTATGAATCTTAATGTCGTTTTTGCTCTTGATAGAGCTGGTATTGTTGGAGAAGATGGAGAAACACATCAAGGTGCTTTTGATGTTTCATATTTAAATGCTATACCAAATATGACTATATTTGCTCCAAGAGATGAGAAGAGTATGTATAGAGCAGTAGAGTATGCATATATTCATAAAGGACCATGTTCATTTCGTTATCCAAGAGGCTCTTTTTTAGATTGTGGAGATGCCGAAGATTTAGCATTTGAGTTAGGAAAAGCACAGCTTTTAAAAGAGGGAAATAGTAAAATTCTTCTTATTGGTTATGGGAATGGTGTTGGAAAAGCAGTAGAGGTTGCTAAACTTTTAAAAAAAGATGGATTAGATGTAGCAGTTTTAGATTTGAGGTTTGCTAAGCCTATAGATAAAGACATATTAAATAAACTTTCAGACAAATATAATGATTGGTTTGTTATAAGCGATAGTAGCAAGATGGGTGGAATAGGCTCAATCATAACATATTTAAAAAATGATTTTGCTTGGGATAACGTAAAAATTACAAGTTTTGAGTATGAAGATAAGTTTATAAAACATGGAAATACAAAATTAGTAGAAGAGTATTTGAAAGTTTTACCAGAACAGATAGTAGAAAAAATAAAAAGTTATAGTAGAGGATAAAAATGGAGTTTTTAAAGGTTTTAAAAGATAGAGGATTAAAAGCAACACCACAAAGAGTTGCTGTGCTTAAAGAATTAGGAAAGAAGACTCACCCTACTATGGATGAAATATATAGTGGCATTAGAGTAGATAATCCTACAATATCACTTGCAACAGTGTATAAAAATGTAAATTTGTTAAAAGAACAAGGTATTGTGATTGAGATAAATATACCAAGTGGAAAAATGAGATATGATTATCTTTCACATCCTCATATACACCTTGTATGTAAAAATTGTGGATGTGTGGAAGATTTAGATTATGATGAAAATCTTTTTAATTTTCAAAATAGTTTAGAAAAAAATAAGAATATTGTTATAGATAGATTAGATGTTATAGCTTCTATTGAGAGTTGTAGTTTTTGTAAGTAGTAAAGAGGAGAGTAATTCTCTCCTCTTTTAGATGATTATAAATCACCCTCATGTTTATCAAGATACTCAGCAACACCATCAGTTGTAGCTTTCATACCTTCATCACCTTTTTGCCATCCTGCAGCACATACTTCACCATGCTCATCAGTAAATTGCATTGCATCTACCATACGAATCATCTCATCAACATTTCTTCCAAGAGGAAGGTCATTGATAACTGCATGTCTTACGATACCTTTTGCATCTATTAGAAATGATCCACGAAGTGCTACAGCACCACCAAAAAGAACATCATAATCTTTTGAAATTTGCTTACTAAGATCTGCAA
The DNA here is from genome assembly GCA_964537565.1 of uncultured Sulfurospirillum sp. GTDB lineage: Bacteria > Campylobacterota > Campylobacteria > Campylobacterales > Sulfurospirillaceae > Sulfurospirillum_A. Next base: position 11,151 of record CAZIAJ010000026.1, on the reverse strand, counting down.
CTAGTGGAAAGTTAATTCTTCCTATACCACCTTTGTTTACTGGTGTTTCTCTCCATGCAAAGTGTGAAAATTGACTATCAACTGATACACCAATAACATTTACACCTCTTGCTTTAAATTCATCTACTCTTTTTGAAAAAGCGATAATTTCTGAAGGACAAACAAAAGTAAAATCTAGTGGGTAGAAAAAAAGTACTGTACCTTTTTCACCATAGTTCTCACTAAGTTTAAAATCTTCTACTATAGAGCCATCTGCTAAAACTGTTGTTGCTGTAAAATCTGGAGCTGGGTTTGTTACTAACATTCATTTTCCTTTAATGATAATTTTTATTAATAAAGAATTATAGCCAAGTAACTATTAGAGGAATATTAAATTAGTCACAAAAAAAGCACTTTTATATAAAGTGCTTTTTTTATTTTATCAAGTTCTAAATTCATCCAATTTATTTTTTAGTGTTTCAGTCATCTTGTTCATATGCTCTGCTGCACTTGCTATCTCTTCAACACTTCTTGCATTTTGTGTTGAGTACTCATTGATTTTGGTCATTTGGCTTACCATTTCATTGATATCAACTTGTGTTGCTTCATAGCCTTTTTGAGTTATTTCTGCTGTTTGTGTTGCAGCTGTATTAATAACTTCAGTCATGGAATCTATATTTGTCTCTACTTTAGTAGTAGAAACACTTAACTCTTCTATCTTTTTGGAGTTTTTATTCATCTGATCACTTGCATCCATGATAGATTGAACTATAACATTTATGGTTGCATTTATCTCTACAAGTGATTTTTGAGTTCGCTCTGCTAGTTTTCTTACTTCATCTGCAACAACTGCAAATCCTCTGCCATGCTCTCCTGCCCGTGCAGCCTCAATAGCAGCATTTAGTGCTAAAAGGTTAGTTTGATCTGCTATATCACTAATAACTGTTAATACCTCTTTAACTTGTTCAGCATCACTGCTAAGTTGCTGTATTTTATGTGCTAGTTCTACTTCAACAGAAGCACTATTTTGAATTTCAGTAGTAAGTTGCATGATTTTATCATTAGTTTCTTTCATTTTATCATTTACTTTTTCTAGCTCATCTTTAGATTTTTGAGCTTCTTGCACTGAAACATTAAGTTTCTCTCTCATATCAAATGCTTTTTTATTTGCAATTTCTATTGTTGTTGTAGACTCTTCAACTAGCTTACCAACTTCAAGTGATGTAGTTGAAAGCTCATGTGCAATTGATGAGTTTTCATTTGATAAACCTTTAGCATCTACTATTAAAATTCTTACTTTTTCTATAAAGTTATTGATTCCTTCACTAGCTTGTGCTATCTCATCACGTCCAACAATATCTAATTTTCTTGTTAAATCACCATCTCCTTTAGATAAATCGTTTGTTCTTTTTATAAGGCTATTTAGTGGAGAAGCTATAAATTTATATGAAACTAACCATGTAATGAGCATTATAGCAATAACCATAACAGTTGCTGCTATTATAAGGTTTTTTCTTAGTATATCATTTGCTTTTTCAAAATCTTTTAAGTTTGCTTCAGCCACTAAAACTAGGTTCCATTTTTTAAATTCTTTAAATCTAGCAGCTTTTTTTAGACCATTTTCTTTGTATTCTATATAGCCATTTTTTTGTTTTATTATCTTCTTTGCTATTTCTGAGTTAGCAATTTTTCCTTTTAATGTTGGATGAACTTCATATTTTCCTGATTTTAAATTGATAGCATAAAAATATCCATTTTTACCTATTTTCATTTTATTTATATGCATAGAGAGTTTTTTTAGACCTTTTGTAAAGTCATAACCAACGAAAAGTATACCTATTACATTTTGCTCTTCATCTAATATAGGAGAGTATACTGTTGCATAATCTTTTCCAAATAGTCTTGCAATTCCAACGTATTTTTGTTTATTCATGATAGGTTTATAAGCTGGGGATTTTTTGCCTAAGTATGTCCCCATAGCACGTGTTCCATCCTCTTTAAGAAGAGAAGTTGATATACGAACAAAATCATCACCATCCTTTACAAAAACTGTAGCGATATCTCCTGTTAAATCACCAAATTCACCTACAGCTGTAAAGTTATTATTTAGTGGTGTACCACCACTTGCAAGAAGAGGAGTTTGTACGCCATTTACTTCTATTTTTTCTTCTGGATCTGTATAGAATCCTGCAAAATTAACTTCAAAAATTTTATAAATTTTTTCTGCAGTTTCTGCTAATGCGCCATTATATGTCTCCATAGTTTGTACCATACGCTCTATATTACCATCTAGTTTTGCTCTTGTCTCTTTTTCTATATATCCGCTAAGATAATTACTTATATATGTAATTAAAACAAACATAGCAACTATAATTACAGCGACTTGTATGTATGTTACTTTTTTTGTGATAGAGTTAAACACAATATATCCTTTTTATCTATAATGATGTAATTTTAGCAACTTATTTCATAAATAATAGTTAAAATAAAAATTTAACAGTTTTTATTTGCTTTAAGTAGAATTACAAAATTAAAGATTTAATATATTTTTAACTAAGTTTTGATATAGTTTCTAATTCAAATAATTTTCATAAGGAGAAAAGATGGCAGTAAAGATTACAGATATTTGTATTAGCTGTGGTGCTTGTATCGATGAGTGTCCAGTTGAAGCAATCGTAGATGAAGATGATAACCCAACGGGAGAGGATATATATTACGTTCATGCTGATAAGTGTGTTGAATGTATAGGACATAATGATGAACCAGCATGTGCTGAAGCATGTCCTACAGAAGGCTGTATTGTTTGGGATGCTCCAAAAACAGAAGGCGCAGTAGACGGCGAACCTTGTGTAGAGTAGTAAGTACTCATATCTGAGGGAGATTTCTCCCTCACTCTTTCTAAATTTTAAAATAAATTCCTAATTTAATATTTCTTAAATCTTTTTTTTGATATACTCGCAAGTTCTGAATTTTGTTCAGAATATATTATTGAGAAAATTGGAGAAAAAATGGAACAAACTTTATCTATTATAAAACCAGATGCAGTTGCAAAAAATGTGATCGGAAAAATCGTTGATAGATTCGAGTCAAATGGGCTCAAGATTGCTGCTATGAAAAGACTTCAATTAAGTGCAGCAGATGCTGGTGCTTTTTATGCAGTTCATGCTGAAAGACCTTTTTTTGGTGAACTTGTTGAATTTATGACAAGTGGACCAGTTGTAGTTATGGTTCTTGAAGGTGAGAATGCATTAGCAAAAAATCGTAAACTTATGGGAGCAACTAATCCAAAAGAAGCAGATGCTGGAACTATTAGAGCAGATTTTGCTGAGAGTATCGATGCAAATGCAGTTCATGGAAGTGATTCTTTAGAGAATGCAAAAATTGAAATAAACTTTTTCTTCTCTGGAAGAGAAATAGCATAATATTGGCATGAAGATAGTTTTTAAAAAAGTTCCGTCAAGTGGAGTTGATTTTGAAACATCTTTTGAAAAAATTAAATTTTATGGAACATTAGAAAAAAAATCAAGAACTTTAGTCCAATGTATTGGTAAGTTAGAGGGAACTTTAGTTTGCCAATGCGATAGATGTGGCGAAGATTTATCTTTACATGTAGATGAAAAGGTAGAACTTTTTGCAAATGATGGACTTTATGAGAGTGGTGAAGAGTTACTTGAAGTGATGGAATTTTTTGATGAAACCGTAGATTTAGATACAATACTACAAAGTGAAGTGGAAACACTAAAGAGTGATTATCATTATTGCTCTATATGTAGTGAAAATTAAATTTAATATCGTAAAAGGAAAGAACAATGGCAGTACCTAAGAGACGTGTAAGTAAGACTAGAGCAGCTAAAAGAAGAACACACTATAATGTAACATTACCAGTTCCAGTAAAAGATGCTGATGGAACATGGAGAATGCCTCACCGTGTAAACAAAACTACAGGCGAATATAAAAGCTAGATGATAAATATAGCAATAGATGCTATGGGTGGTGACTTTGGTCCAGATCCAATTGTAGAAGGTACTTTAAAAGCTCTAAAAGAGAGAAATTTTAAAGCTATCTTGGTTGGAAAAACTGAACTTTTAAAACCACTCATACCTTCTCGTTATCTAGATAGAGTCACTTTCGTAGAAGCTAATGATGTTTTAGAGATGAGTGATAGTGCGACAGATGCTTTAAAAAGAAAAGAGACATCTATATACAAAGCAGTAGATTTAGTACGTCAAAAAGAAGCAGATGCTGTAGTATCTGTTGGTCATAGTGGAGCTACGATGAGTTTAGCAACATTGCGGATAGGACGACTAAAAGGTGTTTTAAGACCTGCAATTGCAACTTTAATGCCAAAACCAGTTGGAATACCAGCTTTAGTATTGGATGTTGGAGCAAATGTAGATTGTAAATCTGAGCACCTAGTTCAGTTTGCAGTTATGGGTGAAGCTTATGCTAGAGATGTTTTAAAAGTAGAAAATCCAAAAGTTGGTTTGTTATCAAATGGTGAAGAGAAATCAAAAGGTAATGAAGTAACAAAAAGTGCATATGAACAACTAACAGATATGGATAGTTTTTATGGAAATATAGAAGGTAATAATATATTTGATGGAACAGTAAATGTAGTTGTTTGTGATGGTTTTGTTGGAAATATACTTCTTAAAACGAGTGAAGGTGTGGCTGAATCTATAACCAAAATAATAAAACATAATATTCGTAAATCTCCAATAGCAATTGCTGGAGCACTTTTAATGAGAAGAGTATTTAAGAGTTTGAAAAAGCAAGTTGATTATGCTGAGTATGGTGGAGCACCTCTATTGGGTATAGATGGTTGTGCTATAGTAGGACATGGGAAAAGTAATGCTAAGGCAGTTAAAAATGCTATATTTCAAGCTATAACTTTTTCGGATTCAAATATAAATGAAGATATTCTTCTTGGATTATCTAAAATAGAAAAATAAAGGATACCTTTTGTTTGCAGCACTTAAATCTATAGGAAGTTATGTACCAGAAAAAATTTTAACAAATTATGATTTAGAAAAAATGGTAGATACAAGTGATGAGTGGATAGTAAAAAGAACAGGTATCAAAGAGAGAAGAATAGCAGGTGAGAATGAAGTAACAAGTGACCTTGGATACAGAGCATCACTTCAAGCTATAGAACGTAGTGAAATAGAAATATCTGATATAGATATGGTTGTTTGTGCAACTCTTAGTCCTGATTATCTTACTATGCCTTCAACTGCAGCTATGATTTCTAAAAAACTAGGCATAAAAAATGTAATGGCATTTGATATTAGTGCAGCTTGCACAGGTTTTGTTTATCTTATGAGTTTAGCAAAAGCTTTTGTAGAATCAGGTGCAAAGAAAAATGTCCTTATTGTTGGTGCAGAAAAAATTAGTAGTATTATAGACTACACTGATAGGTCTACATGTATACTCTTTGGAGATGGTGCAGGAGCAGCTATTATAAGTGCAACAGAAGATGAAAATGAAGCTATAGTTGATGTTTTATCGAGTGCAGATGGGAATTATGGAGATCTTCTTATAACTCCAGGTTGTGGTTCTAAAAATCCAATTCGTGAAGACAATGTTCAAGATAAATTACAGTATATGAAGATGGCAGGTAATGAAGTTTTTAAAGTAGCAGTAAAAACACTTACAAATGATGTAATAGAGATCCTAGAAAAGAACAAAATTGATGTTAGTGAAGTAGATATGTTTATACCTCACCAAGCAAACTATCGCATAGTCGAAGCAGTCCGTTCTAAACTAAACTTTCCAGTAGAAAAAACAGCCCTTACCGTTGCAAAGTATGGAAACACATCTTCAGCCTCAATCCCAATGGCAATGAACGATATGTATGAGAGTGGTAAAATCAAATATGGAGATTTAATGCTACTAGATGCTTTTGGTGGAGGATTTACTTGGGGAAGTGCTTTAGTAAGATTTGCTGGTAAAAATATTTGATTTATTAGTGTAAATATTATTTTATATTTGTAAATTGTTGGTTTAATATTTTTTAAAGTGGACAGGTATATAATATATGCCAAATTCACTACTTAAGGATTTAAAATGACAATTAAAACAAAGGTCTTAGGATTATTAGTTTTAGCTATGTTGTTATTGACTTCTATAAGTGTATACAAATCAGTAACTATTAGTCGTGAAGCTCTAATGAATATTAGTTATAACTCTCTGTCATCATCAAATGAAATCAAAAAATCTCAAATAGAACAGTTTTTTCAATTTAGAGTAAATGATATTTCTACACTTTCAAGAAGTATGAATATCTTTGGTTTTATAGATGATTTAAATGCTATGGATGAGCAACTAAGTATAGACCCAGAAGGTAGATATCCTATAAATAATCCCATTGTAAAAAATATAACAAAAAAGTATGAATCATACTTTAAAAAATATGTAAAAGATTATGGTTATTACGATGTGTTCTTAATTGATCCTGAAGATGGTCATGTTATGTATACGGAAGCAAAAGAGTCTGATTATGGTGAAAATCTTAGATATG
>CAZIAJ010000026.1:0-4552 GCA_964537565.1 uncultured Sulfurospirillum sp. | reverse complement strand
TAGATATGAAACCATATGCTCCATCTAATAATGAGCCAGCTATGTTTATGGGTGCACCAGTTTATAAAAATGGTAAAAAGATAGCCATAGTTGCTATACAGATTTCAGATAAAGCAATAAGTAAAATTATGCAATCTCGTGTAGGATATGGAAAAACTCAAGAAGACTACCTTGTAGGTCAAGACAAACTAATGAGAAGCAATAGTTTTTTAGACCCCAAAGGACACTCTCTCAAAGCCTCTTTTGCAAATCCCACAGTAGGGAAATGTGATACGGAGGCATCAAGAAAAGCACTCAAAGGCGAAAAAGGTGAAAAAATTATAATCGACTATAATGGCAATCCTGTTCTTTCAGCATTCCAACCGCTTAAAATTGGAAAAGATTTGAAATGGGCTATAATAAGCGAGATAGATGAAGCAGAAGTATTGAAAGTACCAAATAGTCTTAGAAATTCTTTACTTTTATATGCAGTTATTGTTTTTATAATTATCGTAACAATATCACTACTTGTTATAAATAAAGTTTTAGTAAAACCACTTAAACTTTTAGAATATACAGCAAAAGATTTATCCCAAGGTGATGGAGATTTAACTCAAAGATTGGTTGTAAATGGTAATGATGAAGTTGCTAAAGTGAGTGGCTATATCAATAGTTTTATAGAAAAAGTTCAAGTTACAGTTAGAGAAGCTAAAGTGAGTAGTTCAGAAAATAGTTCGATTGCAGAAGAGTTGTCACAAACATCTTTACAGATTGGAAAAAAAGCTGAAAGTGAATCAAACTTAGTTCAAGGTGCAACACAAAAAGGTAAAGAGCTCCAAGCTATATTAAATAGTTCAATAGCTGAAGCAAAAGAGACAAAAGAAGATATAACAAAAACAGGTAAAAATCTTGAGTTTGCAAAACATAAACTTGCAAAACTCTCAAGTGGAGTAAATGAAAGCTCTATAGCTGAATCAGAAATGGCAAGTAAATTACAACAGCTTAGTAGTGATGCAGAACAAGTTAAAGATGTTCTTACTGTCATCGCAGATATTGCAGATCAGACAAATTTACTTGCACTAAATGCAGCTATTGAAGCAGCAAGGGCTGGAGAGCACGGAAGAGGATTTGCTGTTGTTGCTGATGAAGTAAGACAGCTTGCAGAACGTACTCAAAAATCTTTAGCAGAGATAAATGCTACTATAAATGTTATAGTACAGTCCATAAGTGATACAACTGATGAGATAACAGCAAATGCAAAAAAAGCAGCTACATTAGCTGAAACATCTAGTGAAGTTGAAAGAGATATAGATCAAAGTGTTGATCATATGCAAAATGCTATTGCAGATATAGAAAAGATTATCAATGGTTATATTGAAAATACTGAAGCAACCAATGAAATTATTACAGAGATAGAAGAGGTAAATAATCTCTCAAGTGATAATGCAAGAAGTGTAGAAGAGATAGCAAGTGCATCTGATCATATGGCACAAATGGCTATAAAGCTTACAGATTTACTTAATCAGTATAAAGCATAAGATTAACTTCTAATTTTATTTTGAGGGGGTATAATTACCTCTTCAAAATGATTTAACTAGGAAGTGTAATGGAGAAAAAGCTTTTAGATGTAAAAAATGAAATTTCTAAGATAATAGTAGGTCAAAATCAAGTAATAGATTTTCTTTTAGTAGCACTTATTTGCGAAGGACATGTCCTTCTTGAAGGAGTTCCTGGTCTTGCAAAAACTACAATTATAAATACTTTAGCAAAAACACTCGGATTAGAGTTTGGAAGAGTCCAATTTACTCCAGATTTACTGCCTAGCGATATAGTTGGAGCACAGATTTATAACCCTAAAAATACTCAATTTGAAACAAAGCAAGGACCAGTTTTTACAAATCTACTTTTAGCAGATGAGATAAATAGAGCCCCTGCAAAAGTACAATCTGCTCTATTAGAGGCTATGCAAGAGAGACAAGTTACTATAGGTGATAGCTCTTTAAAGCTTCCGTACCCATTTTTTGTTCTTGCAACTCAAAATCCACTTGAAAGTGAGGGAACTTACTCTCTTCCTGAAGCTCAACTAGATAGATTTATGATGAAACTAAATGTTACTTATAATACAAAACAAGAAGAGATAGAGATAGCAAGAAGAGTGGCATATAAAAGAAAAATTAAGATTCAAAAAGTGATGGATATAGAGGAACTTGAAGAGTTAAAACAGAAGCTTGATTGTGTTCATATTGATGAACAGATAGAAGAGTATATAGCAGATATAGTGTTTGCTACACGTCAGCCTGAAAACTATGGTCTTGAAGAGCTAAAACCACTTCTACGCTTTGGAGCAAGTCCAAGAGGAACAATAGACCTGCATAAAGCTAGTCGAGCATATGCACTTTTAAATGGACGAGATTATGTTACTCCTGTAGATGTTGTGTATGTTTCTAAAGAAGTACTTCGTCATAGGATTATACTAGGATATGAAGCAGAAGCAGATGATATAACTACTGATGATATACTTGATAAAGTTGTTGAGGCTTTACCTATACCGTGATTTCATTAAAGAAGATTATAGCAAAAAGTAAAACGTATATATATAGAGAGCTTTTAGGTGAGCATAATTCAAAACTTATTGGAGATGGCTATGATTTTGCTAAAATCCGTCCTTATGAGTATGGGGAAAATATACGCAGAGTAGATCCATTTGCAACTGCAAAAACAGGTGAAATTTATCTAAGAAGTTTTTATGAAAGTAGAGAAGCCAATATAGAAGTGATTGCACTTATGGGTGGGAGCCTATTTTTTGGCTCATGTGAATTAAAGCTTGAAAAAGTCGCAGAAATAATCTCTATTTTAGGTTTAAGTGCAGTTAAAAATGCAGATAGATTTACACTTTCTCTTTTTAATGAAGGACTTGTTGAGAGAACTAAGACTACAAAAAAAGAGGCAGGTGTTATAAATGCAGTTCAAAAAGCTCTACATGTAAATATTTTAAATAAAACTATAGATTATAAAAGCTTAGAAGATTATGCATTGAAAAAGATAAAAAAACGCTCATATCTATTTTTGATAGGAGATTTTTTAGAGACTCCAAAGCTAAAAGCACTTAGTAAAAAGCATGAAGTTGTTCTTATTAGAGTAAGAGATAGATTTGAGTTTTCACCAGAGGCTATTGGGGAAATAAGTGTCATTGACCCAAGTAGTGGACAAAAAAGTGAAGTTATATTTTCAAATAATAGTATTAAAAAGTACAAAAAAGAGCTAAAAAAAAGAGATTTGAAATTTAACAGTTATCTTAAAGATTCTAGAGTGAGGCTAATAGATTGGATGGATTAAAAGATATAAAAGGGATAGTTCCTATACCAGATTATTCTATTTATTTATTTGTGATTATGACTGTTTTTATTTTAGTGATTTTATATTTTATTTTAAAAAAAATATTGAGATATAAAAGAGTAGTTTTACCTATAAAGATGGCTAAAAAAGAGTTGAAAAATTTAGATTTAAGTGATAGTAAAATAGCTTCTTATAAACTCACAAAGTATGGAAGAATTTTAAAAGATGAAGATTTTAGTTATCTCGATAAGTATAAGTACAAAAGAGAAGTTGATGATTTTTTAGATGAAGATTTACAGAAGATAAAAGGGTTTTTAAATGCAATTTGAGTACCCTTATATTTTTTTAGTATTTTTGCTATTTGTAGTCTGCTCCTTTATGTGTAAAGAGAAAAGAGCTTATATGTATATGCCAAGTTTTTTTAAAATATCTTCCAATATAAAAAGAAATTATTTAAAAGAGATATTAAAATGGTTAAGTATAGTTTTTCTTATAATAGCTCTTGCATCCCCTTTTGCTCAAGAAAAAAAAGTAAATATAAAACCAGCTCATGCAGTAATGCTTCTGATGGACGTAAGTAATTCTATGAGTCAAGGACGTATGGTAATTAACTCTCTTGGAGGTGTAGATAACAAATTAAATGTTGCAAAGCAAAGAGCAAGTGAATATATAAAAAATAGAATAGATGATTATGTAGGTATTATAGTTTTTGGAGATTTTGCTTATGTGGCATCTCCTCTTAGTTTTGATCATATTAGTAGTGCAAATTTACTCAATAGTATAAAAAGAGGAGTGGCAGGGAGTAAAACTGCTATGTATGATGCACTTTTTCTCTCAGCAAGACTTCTAAAAAATTCAAAAACAGAAAATAAAATCGTTATATTACTAACAGATGGGTTTAACACAGCAGGTGAAATTCCGTTAGAAGTAGCACTAAATACTATTGAAGATGAGAAAATAAAAGTTTTTACTGTTGGTATTGGTAAGTATGGTGATTATGATGAAAGAGTTTTAAAACTTATTGCTAAAAAAAGTGGTGGAGAGTTTTTTACTGCTAGAGACTCTAATGGTTTAGCAAAAATTTACACTTATATAGATAAACTACAAAAAAGTCAATTACAATCCAAACCAAAATTTAATAATATCTATCTCTATATGTATCCATTAGTTTTAGCTCTTATATCTCTTTTTGGTTATATATTATTAGATATAAGAGGGATTAGAAGATGAGTTTTGT
>CAZIAJ010000025.1:2810-14295 GCA_964537565.1 uncultured Sulfurospirillum sp. | reverse complement strand
ATGCATGAGGGATATGATGGGTTACATAATATTATGTTAGAGTATTTATATGATTAATGAATTGAGTTATAAAATAAATTTTGCAAAAACTAATAGTTATGAATATTTTATAACTAGCTTAAAAGAAAAATAAATTAAAGGAAATAAATGAAATTTAGTGGAAAAAATGTATTAGTTACAGGTGCAGCAAGTGGAATAGGAAAAGAGATTGCTAAAGTTTTAGCGGGATATGGTTTAAAAGTATGGATAAACTATCGTTCTCGCCCTGATGCTGCTGATGCTATTAAAGATGAGATAGAAGCCGATGGTGGAGAAGCTGCTGTGATTGGTTTTGACGTTGTTGATGAAGATGCTTTTATAGAAGGTATCAAAACTATTGTTGCAAGTGATGGAGAACTTTCATATCTCGTAAACAATGCAGGTATTACAAATGATAAATTAGCAATTCGTATGAAAAAAGAGGACTTTACAAATGTTCTTGATGTAAATCTTACTTCAGCTTTTGTTGGTTGCCGTGAAGCACTTAAAAGTATGAGCAAAAAAAGATTTGGGTCTATTGTAAATATAGCTTCTATAGTGGCAGAAACTGGCAATGCTGGGCAAGTAAATTACTCTGCTAGTAAAGGGGGGCTTATTACTATGACAAAAAGTTTTGCTCAAGAGGGAAGTGCGAGAGGCATTAGATATAACGCAGTAACTCCTGGTTTTATTGCAACCCAAATGACAGATAAACTTAGTGATGAAATTAAAGATAGTTATACAGCAAAAATACCATTAAAAAGATTTGGAGACCCAAAAGATATAGCCGAAGCTGTTGCATTTTTACTCAGTGATAATTCTGCATATATTACAGGAGAAGTACTAAAAGTCAATGGTGGAATGTACATGTAAACTAGTTTGTAGCTAGTTTTAAAGATAATTTAGGTAAAATAACAAAAATTTTTAAAAGAAGGAGCTGTAATGGCACTATTAGAAGATGTTAAAGAAGTAGTTGTAGAGCAACTAAACGTTAATCCAGATGAGATTAAAGAAGATTCAAAGTTTGTAGAAGATTTAGGTGCAGATTCACTTGACGTTGTAGAATTAGTAATGGCATTAGAAGAGAAGTTTGATATTGAAATTCCTGATGCAGATGCTGAAAAGATAGCTACTGTTGGCGATGCTATTAAGTATGTTGAAGATCACAAATAGATAAAAACTCCCCCCTTTTGGGGAATTTTATCTATTTATAAAAATCAAGGAGCAATTTTGAAAAGAGTAGTAGTTACTGGAATTGGTATGATAAATTCGTTAGGCTTAGATAAAGAGAGTTCTTTTAAGGCCATCATAGATGGAAAATGTGGCATTAAAAGCATTTCATTGTTTGATACAGAAAAACACTCTGTAAAGATAGCAGGAGAGATAACAGATTTTGATCCAACGAGAGTAATGAATCCAAAAGATGTAAAAAAAGCAGATAGATTTATACAGTTAGGGATAACAGCAGCTAAAGAAGCTATGCTTGATGCTAAGTTTGATTCATATGATTCAGATACTTTTGGAGTTAGTTCTGCTTCAGGGATTGGTGGTTTACCTACTATTGAGAAGCACTCTGTGATAAATCATACAAGAGGACCAAGAAGAATATCTCCATTTTTTATACCTTCAGCACTTATTAATATGTTAGGTGGATTTGTTTCTATTGACCATAGCTTAAGAGGACCAAACCTATCTTCAGTAACGGCATGTGCTGCAGGAACTCATGCAATAGGGGAAGCATATAAAACTATGGTTTTAGGTGGTGCTGATAAGATGTTGGTAGTTGGTGCAGAATCAGCTATAAGTGAAACAGGCATTGGTGGATTTGCTGCCATGAAAGCACTCTCAACATGTAATGATGAACCTAAAAAAGCTTCAAGACCATTTGATAAAAATAGAGATGGTTTTGTTATGGGTGAAGGAGCTGGTGCGATAGTGTTAGAACTTTATGATGATGCAGTAGCTCGTGGAGCACATATATATGCTGAGTTAGTAGGTTTTGGTGAGAGTGGTGATGCAAATCATATAACAACTCCAACACTAGATGGTCCTTTAAGAGCTATGAAAGCAGCTCTAAAAATGGCAGGTAACGTTAAAGTAGATTATATTAATGCTCACGGAACAAGTACACCAGCAAATGATAAAAATGAGACAGCAGCTATAAAAGAGGCATTTGGTACAGATTTACCAGCAGTTAGTTCTACAAAAGGTCAAGTAGGACACTGTTTAGGTGCTGCAGGAGCTATTGAAGCAGTAGTTTGCTTGATGGCAATGAGAGATGGAGTTGTACCTCCAACAATTAACCTTGAAAACCGTGATGAAGATTGTGATTTAGATTACACCTCAGATGGAGCAAAAAAAGCAGAACTTAATTGTGTTATGAGTAACTCATTTGGTTTTGGTGGAACTAATGGTTCAGTTATTTTCAAACGCGTATAAGGATAACATTTGGCAACTTATTTAGATTTTGAAAAAAGTATAAAGCAGATTGATGAAGATATTGCAAGTGCTCGTATAAAAGCAGATGTTGATGCTGTTGAGATTTTGGAAAAACAACTTGAAAAAGAGATTTCTAAGACTTATAAAAATTTAAGTGACTATCAAAAGCTCCAACTTGCACGTCATCCAGATCGTCCGTACTCTATAGATTATATTAGACTTCTTTTAAAAGATAGTTATGAGCTTCATGGAGATCGTGCTTTTAGAGATGACTTGGCAATAGTATGTTATATTGGTTATATAGCTGAACGTAAAGTTATGATTATTGGTGAACAAAAAGGACGAGGTACAAAAAACAAGCTAAAAAGAAACTTTGGAATGCCAAATCCCGAAGGTTATAGAAAAGCTCTTCGTATGGCAAAAATGGCAGAAAAATTTGACATACCAATACTCTTTCTTGTAGACACACCAGGTGCATATCCTGGAATTGGTGCAGAAGAGAGAGGGCAGAGTGAAGCGATAGCAAGAAATTTGTATGAAATGAGTCAATTAAATACAAAAACAGTTTCAGTTGTTATTGGTGAAGGTGGAAGTGGAGGAGCCTTAGCTATTGGAGTAGCTGATAAGGTTGCTATGATGAGATACTCTGTATTTTCTGTAATATCACCTGAAGGTTGTGCTGCAATACTTTGGAATGATCCTGCAAAGCAAGAGAGTGCTACAAAAGCTATGAAGATAACAGCTGAGGATCTATATAGTATGAACTTAGTTGATGATGTAATAGAAGAGCCTATAACAGGAGCACATAGAGATAAAGTTACTGCTGCAAAAGTTTTAGGAGATTATTTTATGAAGTCTCTTGAGGAGATGGATAAATTAAATAATGAAGAGAGAATGAATAAAAGATATGAAAGAATTTGCTCTATCGGAGCATTTAGCGAATAAATATAAAGGAGGGGATTAACCCTCCTTCTTCTACCAACCTCTTACGATATTGTGACAATCTGTACAAGCTTTTACTACATTTACAAATGCATCTTGCGCTTTACGGATATCTTTCAATTCTATATAAGTTTTAAGCTCAGTTATAGAGTCATCTACACGATTAGAAGTAATCATAGCAATATTTTCCATCTGTTGTTTACCTTTTGGAAGAATTGATTTTATGACTTTTCTATCATGGTAGACTTTATTCTCTTTCATAATTTGATCAGCACCATATTTTACTAAATCAAAATTATTATATAGAAAGCCTTTTTGTATATTACTTAGTCCACTTTCCATACCTATCATTGTTCTTGCATTTAGCTCAGTTGGCGTTTCTGCAAGGCTAAGTGAAGAAATAATAGCTACTGATAATAAAATATTTTTTAATTTCATAGTGATTCCTTATTGAAAAATTAGAAGTGGCTCTTTTGAGCCACTTTGGTTAGTGAACTTCTCTCCAAATTTTAACTTTCCAAAGATAAGCTAAAATAGTAAAGATTATCATAAATCCTATTACTTTTACACCAAGTGCATCTCTTTCACCTTTTTTTCTGTCACCAGTTTTTTCAAGATAAGATACTACCTGCTCTTGTGCTTCTTTTGTAAGACCAACTCTAGGCATTGCAGTACCTTTTAGTTGTTTTTGAGGATTATTTATAAAAGTTTCAAGATACTCTTTCCCTTTTGATCTAATCATCATTGAGAGATCAGGAGGAGTACTACCCATATATTTTGTTAATAGCTTTGTATCACTATTACTAGATATACCAGCATATTTTAAGCTATGACATCTTTGACAAGCATTTTCAAATACCTCTTTATCATCCAATTTTTTTGGAGCGATTGATTGAAGATAAGCTACTATATCTGCTATTTCTTGGTCTATATCTCCACCAAGACCGTAGAATTTTGTCATTGGGTGAAGCTTTGTTTCACTAAATTTGTGCTCAACTTTAAGTGCATGAGTAGGGTTTTTTATAAGAGCTGCTAAGAAGTTGCTATTATAAATATGACCAGCTGCACTTAAATCTGGTGGCACAACACCAAACGAAGCTGATGCTGTAGCATTATCCATTGGAGCAGGCATGCCTTGTGACTTAAGACCATGACATCCGACACAACCAGCATTCATAAAGTTTTCAGCACCTTTTGTTGCATCACCTTTTTTAGTTTGAACTGGTAGATCTTTAAACTCAAAATCTGCAGGAGCAACATGAGGATGCATTTGTGAGTGAGCAAAAGGCTCAACACCAACGTAAACAACTAGTGTAAAAAATATAACAACACCAAGTATTTTCAGTTCTCTCATTTTGCACCCCCTGCATCTTTTTTAGTTATGAAAGGCAGAGCTACAAAAAGAAGTATAAATGATATAGCTGCAAAGAATCCTATCCAAGTATTGATACCCATAGGAGGTAGTTTACCATACACAGTAAGAACAATCATATCTATTAGAAGTAACCAAAACCAGATTTTAAAACCAGGACGTTTATGTGCTGGTAGAACTCTAGGATCTCTATCTAAGAATGGAAATACCATAAAAATTACATTTGCAAAACCAAATGCAGCAAGCCCTATGTCCATAGCAGCCATTGGTCCAACAGGAAAGAAAAAGCCTCTTAGAACTTCATAACTCCACAAGAAGTACCACTCAGGATAGATATGAGCTGGTGTTTTCATTGGATTTGCTGGTTCAAAGTTGATTGGATCCATTGCAAAGTTAAAATGATAAAATACCAAGTAGAAGAAAAGTGTAAGAGCAATACCAACTACAAAGAAATCTTTAGATAAAAATACTGGCCAAAATGGAACTACTTTAGACTCCTTTTTATCACCAGATAAGTATTTTTCTGATTCCAAATCAAAATCTATATCTGCACCTTCTTGGTTGTTTACATGAGGAATTCTTAAAGAGTAGAAGTGAACTACTATAAGCATAATGATTACTAAAGGAAGTAGAAATACATGAAGCATAAAAAATCTTGTAAGAGTAGAGTCTGCAACTGTAAAGTCACCACGAATCCAAACAACAAGAGCATCACCTATAACAGGTATACCACCAAATAAGTTTGTGATAACTTGAGCAGCCCAGTAACTCATTTGTCCCCAAGGTAACATATATCCACTAAATGCTTCAGCTGAGAACATTCCAAAAAGAGCCATTCCCGTTAGCCAAATCATCTCACGACCTTTTTTGTAAGAGCCGTAGTAGATACCTGTGAACATATGTATATAGATTACTAAGAAAATCATAGATGCCGCAACACCATGAACATGTCTCCATAACCATCCATATTCAACTTCTTGCATGATGGTGTAGTTTACACTATCAAATGCTAAGTTTACATCTGGTTTGTAGTACATCAGAAGAAAAATACCTGAGATAATTAAGATTTTAAATAAAACCACCAAAACAACGCCCATTGCCCATAAAAAGTTGATGTCTTTAGGAATCCAATACTCCGTCATCATCACTTTTGCCAATTTTTTTGTAGCTAATCTTTGGTCAAACCAATCACCAATGCCATTAGCTTTTGTTATTTCTGCCATATTTTACCCCTACGCTTTTGCTACAAGTTTTTTGTATTCTGGGCCAACTTCGCCAAGAACAAGTTTTGTACCATCTATTTTAAATGGAGGTATATCCAAAGGACGAGGAGGAGGACCAAAAGTGTTTACTCCACTTGCATCGAACTCTCCACCATGACATGCACATTTAAACTGTAGTGAATCAGGTTTCCAAGTTGGTATACAGCCCAAGTGCGTACAAAGTCCAATCATAACCGCGTAGTCAGCATTGCCCACGACTACATCTCTGTTTGCATTTTTCTTCATCTCTGCTGATTTTTTAAGTAAAAATATTGGTTTACCTCTCCATGTTACTGTTCTAAATTCTCCATCTGTCATTGGTGATAAGTCAACTGTGGTAAATCCCGCAGCTTTAACACTTGGAAGTGGATCCCAAGTTTGCTTCATTGCTCCTAGTGCCATAACGCCACCAGCAGCAGCAAAGCCACCAAATGCCATGCCAAGAAAGTCTCTTCTCTTAACTGCCATTTTTATTCCTTTCGTGTAGTTTTATTTATTTTATCTTAATTGTTTATAAGAAACAGTTGACTTAGGTCAATGTAACTTTTAAAGTCACTATTTTAACATAAATACGTTACATAGTTCCTTATAAGGCTTTATCTTATCTAAAAAAAGTGCCTTAAAAGTGTTATTGTTAAATTATATCATATTGTCTGTATCTTTTGGGTCGCTACAAGAGTTAATAAAGATATTGTATACTGCTTTTTTTCTTTATACTTTTAATAATGAAATTTTAAAAGGAGAAAAGATACATGGGCTCATAGATGTAAGCAACACAAAAGAAAGGGCTTTGTTTATTATAAAACTAGCCCTTTGATTATAACTATAAAGACTATTTTCTTTGATTCATTTTTATATATATATGAAGAATATCAATAGCTGCTGGAGTCATACCACTTATCTCACTTGCTGCAAAAAGTGTTGGTGGAGTAAATTTCTGTAGTTTTTCAACAACTTCATTACTAAGACCAGATATAGAACTAAAATCCATCATAGGTGGAATTTTTACATTTAGCATCTGTTTCATTTTATCTATTTGTTCTTTTTGCTTCTCTATATAGTTTTTATATTTTGCTTCTACTAAAATCTGTTCTTTTGCTTCAGTTGTAAAACTTTTTATTTCGGGTGAAAGAAGTTCAAGTTTTTCTAAAGTGAAAGTTTTTCTTGCTACTATTTTTTGAAGTGACATTTTATCTACGATTTTATCTTCACCAATCCTTTTTAGATAAGCAATATTCTCTTTTGATGGAGTTAGAAAAGTCTCCTCAAGATACTTTAGCCCTTTTCTTAACTCATCTTGTTTTTGTACAACTTTATTGTGAGTTTTTTCATCTATAAGACCTAGTTTATAACCATAAGGGGTAAGTCTTAAATCAGCATTATCTTCTCTTAAAAGTAAGCGATACTCTGCACGACTTGTAAACATACGATAAGGTTCTTTTGTTCCTTTAGTTACCAAATCATCTATAAGAACACCTATATATGCTTCATCTCTTCTAAGTATAAAAGGCTCTTCATCATTGATACTTAAAACTGCATTGATACCTGCCATAAGTCCTTGAGCAGCAGCTTCTTCATAACCTGTTGTTCCATTTATCTGTCCGGCACAGTATAGTCCATTTACTTTTTTTGTCTCAAGCGTATGAGTTAAATCAGTTGGATTTACATAGTCGTATTCTATTGCATATCCATATCGTACTATTTTTGCATTTTCAAACCCTACAATAGAGTGAAGCATGTCTAGTTGAGCTTCTGGGGGAAGTGAAGTTGTAAGTCCATTTATATAATACTCAGTTGCTTCAAGCGTTTGAGGTTCAATAAAAAGGTGGTGTCTATCTTTATCTCTAAATCTGTTGATTTTATCTTCTATGCTTGGACAGTATCTAGGACCTGTTCCTTCTATTTGTCCTGTAAATAGTGGAGCTCTATGAAAGTTACTCTCTATGATATTATGTGTGTTTTTATTGGTATATGTTATATAACAAGGAAGTTGTTTAGGTTTGAAACTATCTTTATCTGTTCTAAAACTAAATGGAATAGGGTTTTCATCACCTGGTTGCATCTCCATTTTTGTAAAATCTATACTTTTTGCATCTATTCTTGCGCAAGTTCCTGTTTTGAGTCTACCCATATCTAAACCTAAAGAACGCATTGAGTCTGAAAGTTTGTTTGCAGGAAACTCTCCAACACGCCCAGCTTCTTGTTTATTTTCACCTATATGGATAAGACCTTTTAAAAATGTACCAGTTGTTAATATAATTTTTTTTGCATGGTAGTGATTTTTTAGATGGGTAATTATGCCTGTTACAGAGCCATCTTTTGTAGTTATCTCTTCTGCTATTTCTTGTGCAACGTATAGATTGTCACTATTTAATATAAGATTTCTCATATAGATTCTGTATTTATCCATATCTATTTGAGCACGGCTTCCTCTTACTGCTGGACCTTTTGATTGGTTGAGAATTCTATACTGAATACCATTTATATCAGTTGCAAGTCCCATTTGACCACCAAGAGCATCTAACTCTTTTACAAGATGGCCTTTTGCAAGTCCACCCACAGCTGGGTTACAGCTAGTTGCACCAATTTGTTCTGCTAGTATAGTTATGAGTAGTGTTTTTTTATCGCTTCTAGCACTTACAAGTGCTGCTTCAATGCCTGCGTGTCCACCACCTACTACTATAACATCGTATTTCATAAAGTTCCTTATTTTTAAAAGGTAATTATACTATATTAATGATTTATTTTTGATTATTAAAAATAGTGAAAATAAAAATGCAAGAAAAGTAAAAGCAGAAGATAATCCAAAAGCATAAGAAAAATCATGTGATAAATCAGTTATGTAACCTGCTCCTATTGGTCCTAATATTTGACCTAAAGCAAAAACTAATGTAATTTTACTAAATACACTAGCTGTCTTTTCAATACCAAATGTCTCAGCAGTAAGTACCGCCATAATAGAAGGTATCGCCCAAACTGATATACCAAATAGTGAAGCAGATATCCAAAGTGATGATGCAGGTAAATTTAAAGCCATAATTAGATTTGATATAGTTTGTATAAAAAATACAATAGATACTGTTTTATATCTTCCTATTTTGTCTGAAAGTATTCCAAAAAGTGGACCAGAAAACATACTTAAAAACCCTAATAAAATCCAAAATGATGCTGATAAATCTGTATTTATATGCCACTTATCTACACTTGCTAGTACAAAAAATGTAATATAAATCACATAAGTTATACCAAAACAGAAGTATAGACCTCCAATTTGTATAAACTTTTTATCTTTTATAATTGCAAAGTAGTCATGTTTTTCCGTTTGCTGTATTGTTTGATTGGGAACTATAGCTTTTAATCCAAACTTAACTATAAGTGCTATAAGTATAGTCATTATAGCAAATATACCCCAAGTAAATCTCCAAGATGCTATACCATAAAATATTTCCATAAAAGGAACAGTATATCCACTTAATACAATTGCAAAACCACCACCAGTATAGAGTATACCTGCTGCTTTACCTCTTATGTTTTTAGGAACTATTTGAGTTATATAAGACATTATTGATATAGTAGTAAGTGCTCCAAAAAAACCAGATAAAAAATATAAAAAAGCAATTTGAAGATAATTAGTACTCATAGCCATAAGTAACATTGCAACTCCTTGGGTAAGAAGTGAACGTATTATGAGTTTAGCTGCTCCAAATTTTGTATAAAATGTTCCAGCAAAAATAAGACCACATAGATACCCAATAAAGTTGCTTGTCCCCAAAAAACCTGCTTGAGTTATGCTCATACTAAGATCGATTTTCATATCTGGAAGAAGCATACCAAAAACAAATCTACCAAGCCCTAAACAAGCAAATAAAACCAATATGCCTGTAAATATAGCAAAAATATGTTTTTTCAAATTTATCCCTACGTTTTAAATTTTCCTAAAACATTATTGAGTTCTTCTGTAAGAGCATTAAGATGTTCAGCAGCATTACTTATCTCTTCAATACTTTGGGCATTTGAAGAAGAATTTTGTGCAGCATTTTCTATTTTTTGAACTATTTTATCTATACGGTTTCCTGTTTTGATATAATCTTGTACAGTTTTTTCGCTGGAAGTTGTAGCACTATTCATGATAACAGAAGTCTCATTTATATCGGTCTCTACATCTGAAGCAGATTCTATAAGCCTCTCCATTTTTTTTGAGTTTATACTCATCTGTTCACTTGCATCTGAAATTGCTTGGACTACAACATTTATAGTTGCATTTATCTCTGAGAGTGATTTTTGAGTTCTCTCTGCAAGTTTTCGCACCTCATCAGCAACAACTGCAAAACCACGTCCATGTTCTCCTGCACGTGCTGCTTCTATCGCAGCATTTAGGGCAAGTAGATTAGTTTGGTCTGCTATATCAGATATGACAATTAGTACATCTTTTACTTGTTCTGTATCACTACTTAGCTGAGTTATTTTTTGAGCCATCTCTATCTCTATATTTGCACTTTCTCCTACTTGTGTTGCCATTTGAAGGATTTTATTTTTTGCATCTTCTAATCTTTTATTTGCTCCTTCTATTTCAACTTTTGATTTTTCTGCTTCCTTTAGTGAGTTTTCTAACTCATCTTTTATATTTTGTGACATTGTATTTGTTTCATCCATTAGTGATGAAACATTTTCAGCTCGTTCTCCAACTTCAGATGCAGTTGAAGAGAGTTGACTTGCAACTGTTGCATTTTTGTTACTTGAAGATTTTGCTATTACTACTAAATCTCTTATTCTGTCAATAAAACGATTAAATTCTCTAGAAGTCTCTCCTATTTCATCTTTACTTTGTACTTTAATTTGATGAGTTAAATCTCCTTCACCACTTGATAATTCTTTTGCTTTATTTTTTAATTCATTTATTGGTGAATTAACTACAATTTTTAGTATAAATAAAAGTGAAATTAAAATGACTAAATCAATAATTCCCATAATAACAATTTGTTGAATCATGCCTGTTTTTGCTTCATTCATTGAGTTTAAAACTTTTGCACTTTTTGAACCAAATAATGCCTCCCCTACAGTTTGTCCATCAATATTTTTGATTGGGAGTGTTTTTGTGAAGTATTTGGCATCTATTTGATATGGCTTTTGGATTGACTTATCAAGTGAAAATGCTGGGGATTTTACATAGTTTAAAAAATCTTCATCTATATTTTTACCACTAGACAGTAAGTAGCCATCTTTTTTGTAAAGATTTTTTTTAACAGCAAAAGCATAATTTTTGTCTAAAAAGTATAGAAAATCTATATCACTTTTTTTAAGAGCACTACCAAAGTTGTTAATACCTCCACTAAAATCAAGAATACCAATGAGTGATCCACCCTTAATAATAGGAGCTACTGCTCTGAGTCTTAATCCTTTTGCATCTTCTTCAAATGCAACAAGCGGTTTTTTTGTACTAACAACTTTTTTA
>CAZIAJ010000025.1:0-2710 GCA_964537565.1 uncultured Sulfurospirillum sp. | reverse complement strand
TTTTGCATCTTCTTCAAATGCAACAAGCGGTTTTTTTGTACTAACAACTTTTTTATAAGTTTTGTATTGACTCCAACTTTCACCAAAGCTTTTTGGGTTCCATGATTTAAAAAATGATTTCAAGTCTGGAGAGAGTATATGCACATTAACCTTTTTAAAAGGAGTATTGTCTCTATACATTTTTCCTATACCGGCAAAAGTTTTTATAAGAGCGTTTTTATCGCCAGATATCAAACCATTTTGTATGTCATTGTTCATGGCAAGTTGAAGAGCATTTGTAATCCAAACATTCTTTTTTGATTTTATTTGATCATTAAGAGCGACTTCAAATAGTTTTTCTTCTTTTTGTAAAGAACTCTCTTCTATAGAAGATAACGTTTTTAGTCCTGTCACACCTACGATAATAAAGCCAAGTAGTATCGACATAATTAATGGGATATGAACTTTAGTGGAAATAGAAGGATTTTTAAACATAATATGCTCCTTTGTTTGTCATAATAATATTTTATGCTAATAAAAATAAAAGCTTTATTAATATGCTATAATCTTTTACTATATTTATTACTCCACTAGCTAACTAACTCAATACTTAAAAGCTTCCCTTCGGGCGATTTGCTTTTACTCCATATTTTTGTTAAAATCATTTGAGCTAACTAGTTAGCCCTTCATAATTTTGCCTCAATATGAAGAAAAATCAAATCGTTAATTATTGAGTTAGTTAGCTAGTGGAGTAATAAGAAGGATAGGTATATATGTTTACAGGACTTATAAGAGAGTTTGCAGATGTAGTTAGTTATGCAAATAGTTACTTAACATTACAAGCTAAATATAGACCAAAAATTGGAGATAGTATAGCTACAAATGGCGTATGTTTAACAGTTGTAAAACTAACTAATACTACTTTTACAGTAGAGCTTTCAGCTGAAACAAGAGCCATAATGGCAATAGAAAACTTGAATGGAAAAGTTCATATAGAACCAGCCATGGCTATAGGAGATAGGCTTGAAGGTCATATAGTACAAGGTCACGTAGATTGTTTAGGCATCATAAAATCGATAACAAAAAATCAAAATGCAACAGATATGATTATAAGTTTACCAAAAGAGTTTTCAAAGTTTATAATTGCTAAAGGTAGTATAGCTATAGATGGTGTAAGTTTAACCATAAATTCTGTAGAAGATAATGAATTTAGATTAACTATAATCAAACATACTTTAGAGCAGACTATATTTAGTGATTATAGTGTTGGAAGAAAAGTAAATATTGAGACTGATATGTTTGCAAGATATATATATCATATGTTTAATGGAAAAAAAGATTTAAGTTGGGATAGTGTAGATAAGATGATGGCTCTTTATTGATGAAGTATTTTTTTACTGATAAATTTATAGGTATTGATAAGAAAAAACTACAACAAAAAGTTGGGAAAAGAAAATTGATATTTATGAATCAAATTCATAGTGCACATATAGAAGTAGTTGATAAAGATTCTCCTAATATAATTTTAGAAACAGATGCCATTATAACAATAGATAAAAATATAGCTTTAGTTGTTAAAGCGGCTGATTGTATACCAGTTGTTTTTATAGATGAAGTAAGAGGAGCAGTTGGTGTTGCTCATGCAGGACGCGTAGGTTCATATAAAGGTATTGTAAAAAAAACTATAGAAAGTATGATAGAAAAGTTTACATGTAAAGAAGAAAATATCCATATAATCTTTGGACCATCTATAAAAAAATGTTGCTATGAAGTTGGTACTGATGTTGTATGTGGATTTGAAGAGTTTACATGTAAAGAAAAAGATAAAATATATTTGGACTTAATAGCACTTAATACTTTAGGTCTTAAAAATTTTGAAATTATACCTACTTGTACATGTTGTGATGAAAACTATTATTCATATCGTAGAGATGGAACTAAAGATAGATTTTGTGGAGTTGTATATGTATGAAAATAGTTTAAAGGGTGAGTTTAGCCAAAGAGATATAAAGATAATGCAAAAAGCAAAAGCATATGGTATAGAATCTTTAAGTAATGAACAACTCGCAAAAGAACTTTTTGGACTTACTTTTAAACAAGAGTTAACTAAGAGCAAAATAGATGGACTACTAAAGTTTTATCGAGCATGTGATAAAAGTATAAAAATAGCCCAAATAAGTGGCTAATTCCCTTTAATTAATATTCTTAAGTATTTTAAAGACCAAACAATAAGTCCTAAAGCTAAGATTTTTGAACTTATAACTATCCAAAAACTATAATCAAAATCCCAATTCATACTAAGTCCGGCAAAAATACGAATTAAAACTATGCCTTGTATTGTCAAAAATAGAATAATGGTCAACTTATCTGCTGTTGGAGTTTGTCCAGAGTGACCTAAAACTACACGTGTTCCAAAGCCTATAAGTATAGTTGCAAAATATCCAATAGCCAGAGTATGTAAAGCAGATTTTTCGAAAATAAATCCTAGATTAAATAAGTTTGAAGTAGATTCTAAAAATGATATAAAAAATCCAATTGGTAACCAAAAAAGTGATAGATAAAGTACCCACATAATTGCAGTTACTTTAAAAACTGGTAGTTTCCATTTCAAAAGCTCATATGTAGAAAAAGTAAACATTAAAAAATCTATTATAAACGAAAAAAGATTATTTTCTAAACTTAGTGCTATAACTTTTAGACCTAATAGAGAAAATGCTATTTCCAAGATATA
>CAZIAJ010000024.1:0-14745 GCA_964537565.1 uncultured Sulfurospirillum sp. | reverse complement strand
AGATTATATCACAATTTGACCTAAATACGCCTCCAGAACTAAAAAAAACTATAATATATTACTTAAAATAAGCTTTGTTTAATAAAATCTTCAGTATAATCAATGCCTAAATTTTAATACGAAAGGCTTAGCAATGGCTAACCACAAATCAGCGGAAAAACGCGCAAGACAAACACTAGTAAGAACAGAAAGAAATAGATTTTATAAAACAAGAATTAAAAATCTAACTAAAGCTGTTAGAGTTGCAGTAGATGCAGGCGATAAAGAAGCAGCAATATCTGCTTTTAAAGATGTAAATAAAAGTCTTCACTCATATGCTGTAAAAGGTATTTTAAAGAAAAATACTGCTGCACGTCGTGTTAGTAGACTAGCTAAACTAGTTAACTCAGTAGCTGCGTAATTTACGCAGCTTCCCCTTTCTACACTACCTCTTTTTGAAAGTTCTATATGTTACAAGACAAGTTACAACCATTCCTTAATAGATACGATGAGATAAGCAGACTTCTTAGTGAACCAGATATCGCATCAGACATCAAAAAAATGACTGATTTATCTAAAGAACAATCAAATATAGAACCTGTTAGAGAAAAAGCTTTAGAGTACATTGAGACTATTGAGAGTATTGAAGAAAACAGAATGCTTTTAGATGATGATGAACTTGGAGAACTTGCAAAAGAAGAACTTAAAGAGCTTGAACCTCTAAAAAGTCAAATTGAAGAAGATATTAAAGTTTTACTTCTTCCAAAAGATCCAAATGATGACCGAAATATATTTTTAGAGATTCGCGCTGGAACGGGTGGAGATGAAGCTGCTCTTTTTGTAGCAGATATTTTTAAAGCATATGTTAGATATGCAGAAAACATGAACTGGAAAGTTGAGATTGTAAGCTCAAGTGAAGGCGTACTTGATGGCTACAAAGAGATGATTGCTATTATAAAAGGGCAAGGTGCTTACTCAAAACTCAAATATGAGGGTGGTGTTCACCGTGTTCAACGTGTTCCAAAAACAGAATCTCAAGGTAGAGTTCATACTTCAGCAATAACTGTTGCTGTTATGCCTGAAGTAGATGATGTAGAGGTTAATATCGACCCAAAAGATTTAAAAATAGACGTTATGAGAGCTTCAGGAAATGGTGGACAATCAGTAAATACTACTGATAGTGCTGTTAGAATTACCCATCTACCAAGTGGACTAGTGGTTACAAATCAAGATGGAAAATCTCAGCACAAAAATAAAGATGCTGCAATGAAGATTCTAAAAGCTCGTCTTTTTGATATGCAACAAAAAGAGCATGATGCAAAACTGAGTGAAGAGAGAAAAACTCAAGTTGGCTCAGGAGATAGAAGTGGTAGGATAAGAACTTATAACTATCCACAAAATCGCATAAGTGATCATAGAATAAACTTAACCTTATATAGGTTAGATGCTATTATGGAAGGTGGTTTACTTAATGAAATCATTGACCCTCTTATAGCAAATGCTCAATCAGAGGCTATGAGTGCAGCAGGACTATAAAAATCCTGCCTTCTTTTTAAAATTCTCTTTTTTAGTCCCATCATAGTACAGTAAACGATGTTCTTTCATCATCTTATGTAACATAGCGACATACTTTTCTCTTAACTCAGAATAGTTTATCATAGTATCTGCAGCTTCATAACCACTTATAAGGCTACCCTCTTCTCTTTTTTCAAGTCTAGCATCTCTAAAACTCTTATATGCATAATGTCTATTTAAATTTAAAATATATGCATCGACAGAATCTTGCAGTGAATTAAATATACGAATTTTATGTGTCTTTCCCTCTTCTCGTTGAGTTGGAATAAGACCAACTTCACCCCAAGTCCAGTGACCAAATATATTGTTTGCTTCTCTTACAAAACGGCTTTTACCCCAACCACTCTCTATAGCACCTTGAACAAGAGCTAAAGAAATAGGAACAATATCTATACGTTTTAGATATGTATCTCTATCAAATAGTTTTTTTACTCTATATTTTTTTGATAATTTTAATAGAATTTTCAAATCAGATGAATTTATAGAACGAAATGCACTACTAATTGCTTTATTAAAAAAATTCTCTACAAAGGCTCTCTCTTGCATAGTTTTTTGATTGCTTCTATCAATCAATGGCTTTAATATATTTATAAATTCTCTTTTCTGATTGTTACCACTTAACTTATAGTATGAAGATGGAAAACCCATCCCAAAAAGAAAATTAATGCTAAATATCAACCCAAATAATGTTTTATATATTTGTTTCAAAAACTCTTTTTACCTTACCTTTAAAAAATAGTCGTCCTCCAGAGATTTTTAGACTCAACTCCTCTTTACTTGTTGGATATACTGTTGAAATATCACCAACTATACCCTCTACATGTAAAGAGTAAAAACAAGCTGCCATTCCAGTTCCACAAGCACCTGTTTCATCTTCTACACCACGTTCATAAGTTCTTACATGTAAAGCTTTACCATCATTTAAAACAAAATTCACATTTGCATTATACTCATATCTCATCTTTGATGCCAACTCTTTGCTATATTCATCAAGATTTTTTACTTCCGTGACCAAATGAGGAACACCAGTATCATAAAAATACCACTCTCTACCCATATCTGTAAACTTATCAGCTAACTTTTTTACTTCTGTTAGCTCACTTTCAACTATATCTCCATCAACCGTAGAGCTTATATACCCAGCATCTGTTAAAAAAGACATTTCATTGTTAGCTAAACCATTGGCAAAAGCATAGTGAGCACAAGCACGAGTTCCATTACCACACATAGCTGCATGACTTCCATCACTATTATAAAAGAGCCACTTAAAATCACACTCACTACTTGGGACAATAACTATCAGTCCATCTGCGCCAATACCATCTTGACGGTGGCATAGCTCTTTTGCCAATGCACTATAATCTTTTTCTACAAATGTATGAAAAATTACAAAATCATTGCCACTCGCGTTATACTTTGATACCTGCATATTGCCCTCTTATATACTCTACAAATTTTTCTACTTCATTTTGTAGATGTTTTAAATCTTTTGAGTTATCTACAACCCAATCTGCTTTTATTTTTTTCTCTTCTATATCTATCTGTGCTTCTACTCTACGCTTTGCCTCTTCTAAACTAAATCCCTCACGCTTAACAAGACGATCTAGCTGAATATCTTTTGGTGTATAAACAACCATACTCATATTGCACTCATAACCACCACTCTCAAAAAACAGAGGAATATCCATAATATATGGAAGCTCAAATTTCTCTTTAGCTTTTGCTTGCCTACTTATCTCTGCTCTTACTTTTGGATGAATAAGTCCATTTAGCTTCTCTCTTTGCTCGCTTGATGAAAAGATAATATTAGCTAATTTTTTTCTATCTATCTCACTATTTTTAAAAATCTCATCACCAAAAATATCTCTTAACTCACTCTTGCTATCTTCAAGCTGTTTTTTTGCAATAACATCTGCATCAATCACACTAAACCCATGCATTTTTAAAAGTGAACAGACTGTACTCTTACCTGTTGCAATTCCTCCAGTCATAATATAAGCGTGATTAAACTTCATTAGTTTTTCTGAATTCCTAACAACTCTTTTCTAAGATATGTTGGCAAAGCAAAAGAAGCTAAATGTATCTCAGCATTGTAGTAACTCAAATCCTCTATCAAATCTGCACGTTGTAGTATTATATCGGCTGTTGGGTGATATTTTTTAGTTGCTATTATCGCACGTCTACTCTCAACGTTATATGTCATAACTATTCCAAACAGACTTCCAAAGTTACTTAGTGGTGTTTTTAAATCTTCATTTACTTTTAAAACTACTAAACCATCTTTGCGTAAAACCCTATTGACTTGGGCTACAAATGTTGGTTCAAAATATCTATCTGAATTTACTATAATCACATCAAATGAGTCATCTTTTGCACTCTCTATACATGAGACATTGTTGCATAAATCAACTCTAAGGCCATTATGTCTTGCAATTTCACTATTTATATAATCATGACTACCTAAAATAAATATATCTTTTGGATCTTTATGTGTGCAAAGTGCAACGTGTGTTAGCATCTCTGCATTTATTATATCTTGATTTAACATTATCGAGCCTTTTTTTAGCACGATTTTAACATAATTTTGTTAAAATAGGTTAAAATTATTTTAGGATTATCATGAGCACAGTAAGTTATAAAGATGCAGGTGTCGATATAGACGCAGGAAATCAGTTTGTAGAAAATATCAAACCTCTAGTAAAGTCAACTTTTGATTCAAATGTAGTAGGGGGAATTGGTTCTTTTGCTGGAGCTTATGAATTACCAACAGGATATAAAAAACCTGTAATGCTTGGTGCGACTGATGGAGTAGGGACTAAACTAAAACTCGCAATAGAATCTGGCAAGTATGATACAGTAGGTATTGATTTAGTTGCTATGTGTGTAAATGACCTTATTTGTAACTTTGGAACTCCACTCTTCTTTTTAGACTACTATGCAACTGCAAAACTTGATATTGAGGCTTCAACTGCTGTTGTAAAAGGTATTGCTGAAGGTTGCATAGAATCAGAATGTTCACTCATAGGTGGCGAAACTGCTGAGATGCCAGGAATGTATAGTGGTAAAGATTTTGACTTAGCTGGTTTCTCTGTTGGAATTGCAGAAAAAGATGAGATGAATCGTCTTGTACATGTAAAAGAAGGAGATATTTTAGTAGCACTTCCAAGTAGCGGTGTTCACTCAAATGGTTTCTCTCTAGTTAGAAAACTCTTCTTTGAAAAACTAAACTACAAATTTGATACAGAGTTCGATGGAAAACCACTAATTGATACACTTTTAACACCAACAAAACTCTACGTTAAGACATTTAAAAAACTAAAAGATAAAATCAATGCTCTAGCTCATATCACTGGTGGTGGTATAGTTGAGAACCTACCAAGAGTTCTACCAGATGGTATGCAAGCGATAGTTTATAAAGATAAAATCAAAACTCTACCAGTCTTTGACTTTATGTCTCAACACGTTGAAGAGAGTGAGATGTATAGAACTTTTAATATGGGAGTTGGTATGGTTCTTGTTGTAAGCCCTCAAAATGTAGATGATGTACTAGCTAACTCAGATGGTTATGTTATAGGTGAACTCAAAAAAGGCGAGAAAAAGGCAGTGATGCTTTAATGAGTTCTATTTATATAGTTTCAAAACTATTTACATATCTGGTTTTACCACCAGGTATCTTCATAGTGATGTTTTTACTTGCATCACTCTATGCTAAAAAATTCAAAATTATATTTTTTCTATTTGCATTCAGTTTTTACCTTCTTAGTAACTCATATGTAGCCGATTGGCTTTTAAAACCACTTGAAAATCCTTTTAACAAATCTTTACATGTAAATAAAAAAGCAGATGCTGTGATAGTTTTAGGTGGAGGAAGTGTTGCAGGAAGTACCAATTTACCTCTGGCAAATGATGCTTACAAAAGGGCTATTTGGGGATTGATGGTAGCAAAACAGACAAATTTACCTCTATACTTTAGTGGAGCAGGGACATACAAAAAATATACAGAAGCCGATGCCTTCATGGATAGTATTAACGAAATAAAAAACAATCTAGGAATAGATGGTATATCTCTACATGTAGAGACAAAAAGCTTAGATACCTACCAAAATGCAAAATTTTCAAAACAGATGTTTTTAGCTAAAGGTATAAAAAAACCAGCTATCTATCTTGTAACATCAGCATATCATATGAAACGCTCTATAAAACTTTATAAATACTTTGGATTTGAAGTCATTCCTGCTGCAACAGGATTTAAGATAAGTAACAGACCAAAGACATCTTGGGATTATCTACCAAACATAGGGGCATTTAACAAAAGCTATACTGCACTTCATGAATATGCTGGACTTTTAAGTTTAAAATTAAGAGGTATTAAGTAGTTCGTCCACTAACCCAATCTTCCATATTTAAAACAGATGGAAATTGCTCTATAAACTCCTCTTCATCAAAAGAAAATCTATACCCTTGCATATATACTTTTAAAAGTTTGTATGCTTTAGTTACCTCATCAAACTTTTTCGTATCTCCATTAGGCATATCTGGATGATAAAGTTTAGAAAGCTCTCTATATCTAGCTTTT
Source organism: uncultured Sulfurospirillum sp. (assembly GCA_964537565.1). Lineage (GTDB taxonomy): Bacteria > Campylobacterota > Campylobacteria > Campylobacterales > Sulfurospirillaceae > Sulfurospirillum_A. The sequence goes on along the minus strand of CAZIAJ010000024.1, from coordinate 8,615 downwards.
AAATCAGTATATGTTACTTTAGTACAAAACTGCAATGTATCTACTGCTTTTTCAAACTCTTTATATTTCATCTGATATCTCTTTTTTTTCACTTAAAGTCGTAAGTAAACCAAAACCTTTAAAATCATAATTAAATTCGTTGTAGCTTAGTTCTACTATACTAATGAATGGATATTTCATAGAGTATAACCTTTACTTTTTTATTTTTTGCAACCACTCTTCTAAAGTATTCTCAAATCCTATTTTAGAGCTATCATAAAAATGTAAATCTTTTTCAAGATACTCTTGCTTTACCCAGCCACCAAAATCATGTGGGTATTTGTAGTTTTTTGGACTTGGACTTTTTAATTGTAGGGGTATTTTTAGAGCTTTTTCACTTTTTACATAAGCTAACGCTTCATTTATAGCTTTATAGCAGCTATTTGATTTTGGACTACAACTAAGATATACAAGTGTTTGAGATAGGATTATTCTAGATTCAGGAAAACCAATTTTGCTCACACTTTGAAGACAACTATTAGCTAGATTTAGTGCATTTGGGTTAGCATTTCCTATATCTTCACTTGCTAAGACAACTAATCTACGAGCAATGAAATCTGCACTCTCACCACCATCAATAAGCCTTGCAAGATAATACATAGCAGCATCAACATCACTTCCTCTTACACTTTTTATCATTGCACTTATAAGGTTATAGTGAGTATCATCTGAACTAACACCATCTTTAAGTGCATTTGGTCTCAAAGCTTTTAGATTTTCATATGTTATATGTAAATCTACTTTAATAGCAAATTCAAGTAGATTTAAAAGAGAGCGACTATCTCCAGCTGAAGAGCTCATAAGATACTCTTTTGCATCATTATCTATGGTAAACTTTACTATCTCTTTAGCTCTTTCAATCACCTCTTCTAAATCCTCTTTACTTAAAGAAAAAAATTCAAATAGCATTGAACGAGAGCGAATACCACTAGATAAAGTAAAATATGGGTTTTCTGTTGAAGCTCCTATAATAATAGCTTCTTTATTTTCCATCGGTAATAATAAAACTTCTTGTTGAGTACGACTTAGCCTATGTACTTCATCAATAAATATAAGAGGTTTTGCTAAAGAGTGTTTATGTGAAGTAAAAATTTTTCTAAAAGCATCTACTTTAACACTTGTAGCATCAAGTTCATAAAAAGGGAGTTCAAGTTCACTTGAAACAATCCTAGCTAAAGTTGTTTTACCAACTCCAGCAGGACCAAAAAAGATACAATGAGGAATACTTCCTGATTTTAAAAGTTTAAAAAAAGGGCTATTTTCACTACATATATGTTTTTGCCCAGCTATCTCACTTAGAGTAGTTGGACGAAGTTTTAGAGCGAGATTATCTACTCTCACTCTCTTCTTCCATATATTTAAGATAATCTCTTAACGCCTTGTATTCATTGGTTTCTAAGTATCTAGTTTTGCCAAGTTTAAGCATTCCCAAATCTACAATTCCATAACTAACACGTTTCAAGTCAACTACTTCTACATCAAAATAACCAAAGAAACGTCTAAGCTCTCTATTTTTGCCCTCTTTGATAGTCACTTTTAGAGTTGAAAAACTTGGTCTATTTTTGATGATACGATAGTTTACAAATGGAGCAAAATCCATAGAATAGATACTACTACTACTATGCCCACCTTTTCTTGCATCTTCTGCATGAAGTCCTGAACGCATCGCTTCTTCCATAGGAGGTGTAATTTCACCATTTATTTTTATATAGTATACTCTCTCTAAATCACCATGCATTAAAGCACTTACAACTTTTGGAGAATCACATAACATTAACAAGCCTTCACTAGCATAATCAAGTCTTCCAACACTCAAAAAATGTTCATACTTTTTTGGAAGTGTATCGTAGATGGTTTTTCTACCTCTATCATCTTTTTTACTAACTAATTCACCTTTTGGTTTGTTATAAACTATAACGGTATAACCCTCTTTTTCATAAAGATTTTTACCATCAACATTTACTTTATCATCAAAATTTACCTTAGTAGAGAGGTCAGTTACAACTTTACCGCCCACTTTAACTAAACCTTTTTTTATAAGCTCATCAGCTTCGCGACGTGAGTAACGAGTGTTATGAGAAATTATCTTATTTAAACGTACTTTTTCCATCTATTTTATCCCTGCTTCTACCAAATCGTGTATATGTAAAACACCTTCAACTACACTATTTTCATTTGCAACAACTAAAAGCTGTATCTTATACTCTTCAACAATATGAAGTGCATCACTCGCTAACATAGTTGCATCATAAATAATCTTTGGATCTCTACAAGCATACCTTAATGCTCTGTTATTTATAGAAAAATCTTCCTTTAGTAATGCTCGTCTAAGATCACCATCACTAAGAAGCCCAACTAACTTACCATCTTTGTTAGTTATAAGAACATTTCCAAGTCTACCCTCACTCATCGCTATCATAGCTTCTTTTAAGAGAGTATCTTCACTAACAATTGGTAAGTTTTTAGTTCTCATTAAATCACTAACTTTTATAAAAAGCTGTTTACCTAAACTACCTCCTGGATGAAATGATGCAAAATCTGATTTTTTAAAATCTCTCTTTTTCATCAAACAAACAGCTAATGCATCACCAACTCCAAGTGTTAATGTAGTAGAAGAGGTTGGTGCAGTTTCCAAGGGGCAAGCTTCTTTTTCTATATTGATAGATAAAAACACATCGCTATACTTTCCAAGTGAGCTATTTTTATCTCTTGCCATACCGATAAGTGGAATATCAAATCTCTTTATATGAGGTAGTATTCTGATTAGTTCTTCACTCTCTCCACTATAGCTTATAGCTAAAACTGCATCATCTTTTCCAATCATACCTAAGTCACCATGCATAGCCTCTGTAGGATGTAGAAAGAAACTACTAGTCCCTGTACTCGCCAATGTTGCAGCTATTTTAGCTCCAACTAAACCACTTTTTCCAACTCCTGTAACAATAAGCTTGCCTTTAGTTGCCATAACTATATTAACAGCATCTTCTATTTCAGAGCCTAAATTTTTTGCACATCTAGTAAGTTCTTCTGCTTCAAGCTCTAAAACTTCTCGTGCAATTTTAATAAAATCCATCAACTAACCTTACATTACAAAAATAGTAGGAACGATAGTAGGATATTTTTTCATTTTTCTAAAGATATGCTTTCTTACAACACCCCTTAACTCATTTTCAAATGCTCTTGTATTTTGTATAAGCTCTTTTTTTGCATTGATAACAAACTGATCTACAATAGCTTCCATTTCTTTGCTAAACGCATGATCTTTAGCATCTGAAACCAAACCATAGCTAATCACTTTTGGCTTACTAATAAGCTTATGTTCACTCTTATCAATCTGAGCTACTATCATAACAAGTCCAGCTTCTGCCATATTTTGTCTATCTATAACTACATCATTTGAAATCTGCTGATTTATTTGGTTGTCTATATATACTTTTCCTACTTTTACACTTTTTACTTTTTTAACATACTTTGGACAAAGTTCAATCTGATCACCATCTCCCATAAGAAGAGTATTACGTGCAGGAATACCACAACTAATACCAGTCTCTTTATGTTTTACAATATGATTATACTCACCATGAACGGGTAAGAAAAACTTTGGTTTAGTAAGTCTAAGAATCAGTTTTTGCTCCTCTTGAGCAGCATGTCCACTTACGTGAATCTCACTAAAATCTTGATATGCTACATTTGCTCCACTTTTTAGTAAAAAGTTAAGTACTTTAGATACACTTCCTTCATTTCCAGGGATTGCTTTAGCTGAAATTATTATCTGATCACTTGTTTTTATCTTTATATGTCTATGCTCATCCGTTGCCATTCTATAAAGTGCACTCATGGTTTCACCTTGACTTCCTGTAGTAACTATAAGAACATCTTTATCGCTATACTTGTTTACTTCATGTGGGTCAATAAATATGCTTTTATCAAAATCGATATAACCCAAATCCATAGCAGTAAAAAGGTTTCTTTCCATAGAACGACCTATAACACAAACTTTTCTTCCATGTTTTACACCATGGTCTATGGCTTGATATACTCTATGAATATTTGAAGAGAAAGTAGACATAATAACTCTACCTTTTGCTTTAGAAAAAATAGCATCAAAAGTTTTACCAACCGTACTTTCACTTCGTGTAATTCCCTCTTTATAAGAGTTTGTACTATCACTTAAAAGTGCAAGTACTCCTTTTTCACCATAGTAAGCAAAACGGTTTAAATCAGTTACATAGCCATCTATTGGAGTATGATCTATCTTAAAATCACCAGTATGAATTATAGTTCCGGCATCAGTTGTAATAGCTAATGATGAAGCATCTATAATAGAGTGCGTAATATGAATCCATTCTACTCTGAAATCACCTATTTTATAAACTTTTCTCTTCTCTACAGGACGAAATAATTTCTTTTGAGCTTTTAATCCATGTTCATCAAACTTATTTGATATCATTCCAAGTGGTAGCGGAGTAGCATAGATAGGAAATTGCATCTCTTTAAAAAGATATGGTAAAGCTCCTATATGATCTTCATGTGCATGAGTAATAACAATACCCTTTATCTTACTTTTTATAGTTCTAAGATAAGTAAAATCTGGTATAAGTATATCAACACCATGCATATCTTCACTTGGAAAGCTCATTCCAACATCTAATATAATAGCACTTGTATCTGTTTCAAATACGCAGATATTTCCACCAATCTCACCAAGTCCTCCAAGAGGAGTTATTTTGATTTTTGCATCAGTTTTTAAATTTAATTGAGCAAATGTTTGAAGTCTTTCTTTGTGCATCTTCTGATTTGCTTCAATCGTCTTGCGCATATCATTTTGCCACTTTTCATTACCTTCTAAAGCACTTGGCTTATTTTTTGCACTCTGAAATTTTTGTCTATTTTTTCTTTGTTGTGGTTTCTTATTAGTGTTTTTATTACCATCTTTGTCTTGTTTTACACTAGGATTTACATTACCATCTTTATCTTTAAGTGGTATCTGTTTTTTATTTCCATTATTATGTTGTGGTTTTCTTTTTTGTTGTGGCTTTTTAGCCTCTCTAGTTTGTGGGGTCTCCACTTGCTTTTTCTCTTCCATCTTCTTTTTTCCTTAAGTCATTAAATAGTAGATGATGAGACGTGACGCTTATTTCATGAGGTCGGATAGTAAGTGGGAATCCATATTTATCTAAAAGTAGATTGGCTTTTTTCTTATCAACCCACTGCGAAATATTTTTAAGCCATGTTTTTCTAGGAGCTGTAAATGAACGTTTTAGATATTTTTCAAATAGCTCTAACTCTTCATTCGTCTCAAAAACCCCAGGAAATTCACCTTTTATGAACTCTTTCTCTTTTGTTATCATAAGGATAGATGAGGTTACTTTTGGCTGTGGTTCAAAAGACTCTGGTTTTACATCAAAAAGAATTTTAGACTTACCAACGGATTGTGCTAAAATGGCTAACGATGTAAACTCTTTTGTCTTGTGAGGTGCTGCAAATTTCATAGCAACCTCTTTTTGAATCATAACGACCAAACTCTTGCACAGCGGGTCTTTCAAAGCTTCAAGGATAATAGTCGTAGCGATATAATATGGCAAATTTGCCACCATATCATAAGGCTCATCACTTAAACTACCCTGCGAAAACTTTTCCAATACATCACCTTCGACGATGGAAAATTTTTCCTCATTTATCTCTTTTGAGAATTTATCTTTAAGATAGGATATTAAATCCCTATCTATCTCATACGCTACTACAGGCTTAACCTCTAGTAATCTCTGCGTCAAATCACCTAAACCAGGTCCGATTTCGATAAGTTTTCTATCGCTCACGGGCATCGATTGGATGATCCTATGTAAAACAGAGGTGTCTTTTAAAAAGTTTTGTCCAAATCTCTTTTTTGCATCTATACTCATAATATACCTCTAAATTTAGGCGATTGTATCTAAATTTTGCTTATATATAGATTATTCAGCATTATTTTAGTACAATAAAAGAAAATAGAGAGATTTTAATGGACTACTTTGCAAAAAGAATTATTCCCTGTTTAGATGTAAAAGATGGTAGAGTTGTAAAAGGTGTTAACTTTGTTGGCTTACGTGATGCTGGAAATCCTGTAGAAGTTGCAAAACGATATAACGAAGAGGGTGCTGATGAAATTACATTTTTAGATATAACAGCAACTCACGAAGATAGAGATACTATGGTTGATATGGTAGAAGAGGTTGCCAAAGAAGTTTTTATACCACTAACTGTTGGTGGAGGCATAAGAACTTTAGAAGATATATATAAACTTCTCAAAGTTGGATGCGACAAAATAAGCATAAACTCTCATGCTATAAAAAATCCAAACTTTATAAACGAAGCTTCCAAACGTTTTGGTTCACAGTGTATAGTTGTAGCAATTGATGCTAAAAAAACTGGTGATAGTTGGAATGTATATGTAAGTGGTGGAAGAATAGATACGGGCTTAGATGCATTAGAGTGGGCAAAAGAAGTTCAAAAACGAGGTGCTGGAGAGATACTTTTAACATCTATGGATTGTGATGGAGTAAAAACTGGATACGATATAGAATTAACTTCTAAAATGAGTAGAATGCTAGATATTCCTGTTATAGCAAGTGGAGGAGCAGGAACAATGGAGCATATAAAAGAGGCTTTTGAAAATGATGCTGATGCTGCATTGGCTGCTAGTATATTTCACTTTAAAGAGATAGATATTATGGATTTGAAACGATACCTAAAAGACAATAATATACCAGTGAGATTATAATGATTGTTTGTGCAGGAAGAAATGAAACTTTTGATTTTGCTTATCCAATTGGGGTAGGTCTTATAGAAGCTACTATACATTTAACTCGTCTTGCCTTATTTGATAAACCAGATTTTTTACTATTTATTGGTAGTGCAGGAAGTTATGGAAAGCATAAGATTTTTGATATAGTTACTTCAAAAACAGCATCAAATATTGAGCTTGGTTTTTTGACAGATAGGTGCTATACTCCTTTAGAAAATGTAGTTTCAGCAGAAGAGAATCAAAATGTTCCACGTGAAACATTAAATATTGTAAACTCTTCTAATTATATCACTACAGATAGTGTTAGCTCTGAAAAGTTTCTAACACTAGGATTAGAGTTAGAAAATATGGAATTTTTTGCTCTTCTTAGTGTAGCAAAAGAGTTCGATATACCAACGGCTGGTATATTTGTTGTTACTAACTACTGTGATACTAACGCACATAAAGATTTTATAAAAAATCATAAAAAAGCCAAACAATTACTAACAGATTATATGAAAGAGTACAATGGAAAAAGTTAATTTATTAGACTATACAAAAAAAGAACTGTCAGCTATTATCAAACCATCTTTTAGAGCAAAACAGATTTATCAATGGATATATTGTAAGTATGTAAATTCTTATGATGAGATGAAAAACTTACCAAAAGAGATGAGGGAAAACCTGAAAGAGAACTATGTTCTTAACCCTTTAAAGTTTATAAAAAAAGAAGTAAGTAGTGATGAAAGTATAAAATATCTCTTTGCTTTACATGATGGATATACAGTTGAAGCAGTATTATTACCTATGAAAAAAGAGAAAATAGATGAAGATGGAAAGCTAATCCATCTTACTAAATACACTATATGTATCTCCTCACAAGTGGGCTGTAAAATAGGCTGTAGTTTTTGCCTAACAGCAAAAGAGGGCTTTAAAAGAAATCTTACTGCTGGTGAGATAACTGCTCAAGTACTTGAAATTAAAAAAGATAATGATATAGCACAAAACAGAAGAGTTAACATAGTCTACATGGGTATGGGAGAGCCACTTGACAACATAGATAATGTTGCAAAAGCAGTAGAGATATTTGCCGATCCAGATGGATTAGCGATAAGTCCTAGAAGACAAACAATCTCAACAAGTGGGTTAAGTAAACAGATAGAAAAACTAGGGAAAATGGACTTAGGTATTTTACTTGCTATCTCACTTCATGCAGTAGATGACGAGCTAAGAGAAAAACTGATGCCAATAAATAAAGCTTACAATATTGAATCCATAATTAATGCTGTAAAAGCATTTCCTATAGATGCAAGAAAAAGAGTAATGTTTGAGTATCTCGTTATGCAAAATGTAAATGACGATATCAAGAGTGCCAAAAAACTTGTGAAGCTTTTACACGGTATTAAAGCAAAAGTAAATCTAATATACTTTAATCCTCATATAGGTAGTGAATTTCAAAGACCTTCACGTAATTCAGTTGTAGCTTTTCAAGAATACCTTACAAACCATGGTCTTCTTTGTACAATAAGACAATCAAAAGGTTTAGATATAAGTGCAGCTTGTGGACAACTAAAAGAAAAAACAGATAGAGAACTAAAGGAAAACAGATGACAATCCTTGACTGGTCACAAGTAGGCTTTTTAGTAATAGTGGTTTTAATTGGTGTAGGTGGAATGATAAAAGTTTTGTTTATAGATAAAAAAGAAGATTAATAGCTAAACTTATTGTAATCACTTAAAATTTAGTATATCTTTAAAAATAAAGATATACTAAACTGCTAACCATTTTTTTTCTACTAAAAGTTTATCGGCAC
>CAZIAJ010000023.1:8310-14934 GCA_964537565.1 uncultured Sulfurospirillum sp. | reverse complement strand
CTATATGACTTTTTAACTTAAAAGGATGTGACTTGAAGAGAAATTTAATAACAAATTTTAAAGATAACTGTGGTTTTGGTTTACTAGCAAATATAAATAATATACCAACACACCAAAACGTTGAAGATTCTATACAAGCATTAGAGAGAATGATGCATAGAGGAGCAGTTGCAGCAGATGGAAAAACAGGAGATGGTAGTGGTTTACTTTTTTCACTTCCAAAAGAGTTTCTCAAAAGAGAAGCAAAAATATTAGGAGTTGATTTACCTAAACAGTTTGCTGTTGCTATGGTTTTTTTACAAAATGATAATCAAAAAAGAGTTTTTGAAGATATTTGTGAAAAAAATGACCTTAAAGTTGTTTTGCATAGAGATGTACCTATCAATACAAAAGCACTTGGAAAACAAGCGCTTGATTCTCTTCCAAAGATTGTTCAAATTTTTGTAACACCATCATCACTCATAGCAACAAAAAGATTTGAAGCACTTTTATATATGACTCGTCGTGAAATTGAGATGGCATTAAATGCAGATAAAGATTTTTATATACCATCATTTTCTAGCAAAGTTATATCTTATAAAGGTTTGATTATGCCAACGCATATTAAAACTTTTTATCTTGATTTAGAAAATAAAAATTTTAAAACTACATTTGCACTTTTTCATCAAAGATTTTCTACAAACACTCTTCCAGAATGGAGATTGGCTCAGCCATTTCGTTCTATTGCACACAATGGAGAGATAAACTCGATAGAATCAAATAGATTTCATACAGAGATGAGAAGTGAATGTATGAAAAGTAAAGTTTTTTCAGATAAAGAGTTATCTAAATTGATACCTATTACAAATTCAAATGTAAGTGATAGTGCAAGTTTGGATAATGTTTTTGAGTTTATGATTGCAAATGGATATGATTTTTTCAAAGCAGCACGTACTCTTATACAAGCTCCTTGGCAAAACTCACCACATATGGATTCTGATTTAAGAGCATTTTACGAATATGCAAGTATAAATTTTGAGCCTTGGGATGGACCAGCAGCAGTTTCTCTTACAGATGGAAGGTATATAGGTTGTATACTTGATAGAAATGGTCTTCGTCCTGCAAAGTATATCATCACAAAAGATGAACGTATAATCATCTCAAGTGAGTATGGTGTTCTTGATGTAGAAGAAGAAAATATATTAGAACGTGGTCGTCTTCAAAGTGGACAGATGATAGGAATTGATCTTAAGTTCGGTAAGGTTATGAAAGACGATGAGATAAATGACTATCTAAAAAGTTCAAATAGATATGCTGAGTGGCTAAATAAAAATCTTGTTTATCTTCAAGAGTTTGTTGAAGTTCCTTTTTCAAAGACAAGTGATTATGAGAGAAAAAATTTACCTTATGAACAGAGATTTTTTAATATAACTGCTGAAGTAAAGGATATGGTTTTAACTCCTATGATGAAAGATGGTAAAGAGGGAGTTGGTGCTATGGGCGATGATACTCCTATGGCAGCTTTTAGTAAAAGACAGAGGAATTTTAGTGATTTTTTTAAGCAGAAGTTTGCACAAGTAACAAATCCTCCGATTGATCCAATTCGTGAAAAAGTTGTTATGAGTTTAAATGCTGGATTTGGCGAGATGAGAAATGTTTTAGATGAGTCAAGTGAACATGCTAAACGTATCAAATCAATCTCCCCTGTTATGATGCAAGAAAAACTTGAAGTGCTTATGTCTTTTGGTGATGTTAATCATCCAAGATATAGAGATGATTATAAAAATAGAGTTTTTTCAACACTTTTTGAAGAGAATTTAAAAGGCTCTTTAGAAGATTTGGTATATGACATAATTCAAGCAATAAAAAAAGATAAAATTAAAATCATATTTTTAGATGATAGAGGAATGAATAGTACACTAAAACCGATGCCTATGCTTATGGTAATGGGAAGATTAAATCAAGCACTTTCTGCTGAAGGTGTTAGACATCAAGCTTCTATAATTACTATAAGTGGTGAGATTTTTGACTCACACTCGTGTGCAACACTTATAGGATTTGGTGCAAGTGCTATCTACCCATATATGCTTTATGCTACGACTTTAGAAGAGTGTAAAGCTGATAGTGTAACTTCTTACGAAACAAAAACAGCTCTTAAAAATGTAAATTCTGCGCTTAATCAAGGTCTTTTAAAAATCATATCAAAAATGGGAATTGCTACTATATCTTCATATCGAAGCTCATCTTTGTTTGATTGTTTGGGTCTTTCAGATGAAGTTGTAGATGACTGCTTCTGTGATGCACATGCTATGATACCAGGACTTGGTTATGAAGATATAGAGAAAAAACTGAAGTTTAATCATGCAAAAGCTTATGAATTAGATTTGAGTAAAAAACTTTTTCCACTTGAAATTGGTGGATTTTATAAGCATATTGATGGAAGCGAGTTTCATGATTTTGCTCCAGCTGTTGTCCACTCTATTCATAAGATGGTAAATAGTGGTAAAAAAGAAGATTATGGGTATTATAGAGACTTAGTAAATGGAAGAGATCTAAAGTTTATTCGCGACTTTTTTGAACTAAAAAGTGATAGAAAACCTATAAGTATCGATAAGGTAGAGTCAAAAGAGGAGATTTTCAAAAGATTTGCAAGTGCTGCTATGAGTCTTGGTTCTATCTCTCCTGAAGCTCATGAAGCTTTAGCTGAGGCTATGAATAAGATAGGTGGTATGAGTAACTCAGGAGAGGGTGGTGAATCGACAGAACGTCTTAAAACAAATAAAATTTCAAAAATAAAGCAAGTAGCATCAGGTCGTTTTGGTGTTACTCCTGAGTATTTAAGGAGTGCAACTGAAATTCAGATAAAAGTAGCACAAGGTGCAAAACCAGGAGAAGGAGGACAGCTTCCTGGACATAAAGTTACTCCATTGATAGCGTCACTTCGTTATACAGTTCCTGGTGTTACTCTTATCTCTCCTCCCCCTCATCATGATATCTACTCTATTGAAGATTTAGCACAACTTATATATGATTTAAAACAGGTAAATCCTGAAGCAACTATAACTGTGAAATTGGTTTCAACTGCTGGAGTTGGAACTATTGCAGCTGGTGTTGCAAAAGCATATGCTGATAAAATCATCATAAGTGGTGGTGATGGTGGAACGGGAGCTGCTCCTTTAACTTCCATCAAATTTGCAGGAAATCCATGGGAGCTTGGACTTAGTGAAGTTCATAATGCATTAAAAGCAAATCACCTTAGAGATAGCGTACATGTACAAACTGATGGTGGTCTTAAAACAGGACTTGATGTTATAAAAGCAGCTCTTCTTGGGGCTGAAAGTTATGCATTTGGTACGGTGGCCCTTACGGTTATTGGGTGTAAGATACTTAGAATTTGTCATCAAAACAGATGTACAGTGGGAGTTGCTACTCAAGATGAGAGACTAAGAGAGCATTTTGTTGGGACAGTAGATAAAATTATAAACTTTTTTACACTTTTAGCAGAGGATGTGCGTGAACTTTTAGCAAAACTTGGTTATGAGAGTTTAGAGGAGATTATAGGAAGAAGTGATTTTTTACATGTAAAAGATAATGATTTTGCTAAAAAGTTTGATTTTTCATCGGTTTTGATGAGTATTGAAGGAAAAAATACATGCAAAAAAGCTTCTAATAAGCCATTTGATTCTAATGAATTTGAGCATAAGATTTTAAAAAAGATTTATAAAGTAATAGAAAATCCTGAAGAGAAGATAGTTCTACACAAGACTATTAAAAATACAAATAGAAGTTTTGGTGCTCTTGTAAGTGGTGAAATAGCAAAATATTATGGTAATAAAGGTTTACCAGAAGATAGTATAAAATTTGAACTTGATGGAACTGCTGGCCAATCATTTGGAGCATTTTTAATAAATGGTATAAAGATAAGACTTAAAGGAACTGCCAATGACTACATAGGAAAAGGTATGAATGGAGGGCAGATTGTTATTATTCCAAAGTACCAAAGAGATGGTTATTCAAGTGGTGGTAATACTTGTTTATATGGAGCAACTGGTGGAAAGCTTTTTGTTGCTGGTGAAGTTGGTGAAAGATTTTGTGTGAGAAATTCAGGAGCAATTACAGTTGTAGAAGGTACTGGAGATCATGCTTGTGAGTATATGACAGGAGGAGTTGTAACTATCCTTGGTAAAACTGGTGTCAATTTTGGTGCTGGTATGACAGGTGGTGTATCCTTTATTTATGATACAGAGCATCTGTTTATAGATAAGCTAAATCAAGAGCTTGTAATAGCAGAAAGAATTGATACAGATGATATGGATGAAGCAAGGCACTTTTTGAAAAGACAGCTTAAAGCACATATAAATAAAACTAAAAGTAAAAAAGCAAGTTATATCTTGGAAAATTTCCGTCACTCAGTAAGAGATTTTTGGATAGTACGTCCAAAAGATATGACAAAAACACCATTGAATCCAGACGAGGGAGATTAATAGTATGGCTATGCAAAATTTTATTAACCTAGAGAGAATAGAACCAAATAGACGTGAGAGTAGTGAGAGAGTAGAAGATTTTAGAGAAATTTATGAGCTTATGACAAAAGAGGAAGCTTCTAGCCAAGCTAGTCGTTGTGTTCAGTGTGGAGATCCATTTTGTCATAATAAGTGTCCTTTGCATAACTATATACCTTATTGGTTAAAATCTATCTCTGGTATGAAAAGGGAGTTGTCATTTAAACTTTCAAATGAGTCTAATCCATTTCCTGAAATCACAGGAAGAATATGTCCTCAAGATAGACTTTGTGAGGGAGATTGTACTCTCAATGATGGACATGGGGCTATTACAATTGGCTCAATAGAGACTTTTATATCTGAGTACGGTTTTAAAAAAGGTTTGAAGCCTGAATTTCCTGGAATTACTACGAATAAAAAAGTAGCAATTATAGGATCTGGTCCTGCTGGACTTGCTTGTGCAACATACCTTTTAAGGGCAGGCATAAAAGTCAATATGTATGAGAGACAAAATAGAGCTGGTGGACTTCTTACTTATGGAATACCTGGATTTAAATTAGATAAAGAGGTTGTTGCTCGTCGTGTTAAATGGCTAGAAGAGGCTGGAATGAATCTATATTTAAATAGTGATATTGGTAATAATATAGCTTTTGATGATATTGCTAGTGAAAATGATGCAATCTTTTTAAGTATTGGTGCAGAGACTTCAAATAGAGCAAGATTAGTAAATGAAAATGCAAAAAATGTATTTATGGCAATGGATTTTTTAAGAGATATACAGAAAAAACTTTTTCATGAAGATTATGATAAAAAGTATGAAGTAGAGGGTAAAAATGTAGTAGTAATTGGTGGTGGAGATACTGCTATGGATTGTCTTAGAACTTCTTTGCGTCAGGGAGCAAAGAGTGTTAAATGTCTGTATAGACGTGATAAATACAATATGCCAGGAAGTAAAAAAGAGTTTAAAAACTCAAAAGAAGAGGGAGCACTTTTTACTTATAATGTAACTCCTAAAGAGATAGTTACTAATAGTGAAGATGAAGTTATTGCAATTGAGATGCAAAAAACTATGTTAAGTGTAAAAGATGCCAGTGGAAGAGCAAGCGTTGAAGTTGTAAAAGGTAGTGAATTTAGAGTAGAAGCTGATGTTGTTATTTTTGCTCTTGGATTTTCTGCTTCAGCTCCTAGCTTTTTAGCAGAAAATGGTATAGAAGTAAATAAATGGGGTGCAATAGAAGTAGATAAAAATTATGAAACAAGTAAATCTGGTGTATATGCTGGTGGAGATTGTAAAAGAGGTAGTGATCTTGTTGTAACTGCAGCAGCTGAGGGTAAAAGTGCAGCAGAAGCTATTGTACAGAGTTTGTTAAATTAAATGCAACAATTTATAGAGACTGTTATTTGTGCAAATAAAGAGATAATAAAACTTTTAGAAGATAGTTCGAATGAAAACTTTTATCAGAGTGTCTCTTTAGGTGCTGGTGGTGATATAAGTAGTAAAATTGATTTGCTTGCAGAGGAAATATTTGTAAAATATTTAAGTAGTTTTGGCAATATATACTCTGAAGAGTGTGGTTTTATAAATAATAAAAAAAGTGATGATATAATCATTGATCCTATTGATGGAAGTGATAATTTTGCTTCAAATCTTCCATATTATGGAACTTCTGTTGCACTAAAAAGAGATGGTAAAATTATTTGTGGTATTGTAGTAAATCTCGCAAATAGTGAAATTTTTATAAAAGATAAAAATAGTTTTAAAAGAGCAAATTTAAAAAATCTACAATTTACAATAGTAGAAAAAAATTCTTACTCTAAATTGGGTCTTTTTGAGCGAACATACTGCTCAAAAGGAACACCAGAACTTATGCGTAGATATGGAGTAAAGTACCGAAGCCCAGGGGCTTTTGCACTATCTCTTGCTTATGCTCATGATGTTGATTTTGTACTTTATGAAGGTAAAATGCGTGAGTATGATATAGCAGCAGGACTCTTTATGTGTGAAGATTTACATGTAGAAAAAACAGAAGATTTACTTCTTGTAAGCAAGAATAAGGAAATTTTTGATAAAATACTCCAATTTATTTAAAATTAAACAGTAATGTTGTTTTTTAAATGATATAAATTTATTTTAAATATTTAG